>NZ_JBKIWN010000003.1:308527-360813 GCF_058146165.1 Streptomyces sp. AM25
GCACGCGAAGTTCGCGTGCCGACCGGATCTGGCGCTCACCATCGGGCCGGCCGCGGCAATCTGGGCGAAGGGAGTGCTGGCACCCCTGCGCGCCTACTCGGCGAAACGCCCCCAGGACCCCGACAGCGGGGAGCTTCTGGCCACGGCTGCGTCGTGGCTGACCTTCTCCTCCCAGGCGACCTCACACCTGAAGATCCACCGGAACACGCTGTCGGCCCGCCTCAGACATATCGAGGAACTGCTGAATCTGGACCTCGACCGCCTGGCCGACCAGTCCCTCCTGGCCCTGGCCGTCCGCGCGGACACGACGCCGTCCGACAACCGGGATACCGGGACGGTCCCTTCACTCGACGAACTCCTCGTGCAGCCGGCCGTGGTGTCATGGGCCCGCCGACAGCTCGGCCCGATCAGGGCGCTGCCTTCCTCGGACGAACTCGACCGGACACTGACCGTCTACCTGTGCAACGACGGGCGGCTCGGCCCGACCGCCGCCGCCCTCTCCCTCTCGACGACCGCGACGCGCAAACGGCTCGCACGCGTCGAGGCGCTCCTCGAACGGTCTTTGCTCCGCTCTCCCAGCGTGCGTTACGACCTGTGGCTGGCGCGACGCGTCATGACGCTCACGGAAGGCGCATGAACGGTGCACCTGTGCCAGGCACTTGACCTGGACCGGGCCGGCGTGGGGGACCGGGCGGCGCCGCTTTCCTAGAACCAGCGCTGGTTGTTGCCGCCGTTGCACTTCATGGCGTAGACCTCTTCCCGCTTGTTGCTGTCGAGGCACATTCCGGTCTGGCGGTTGACGAGGTTGAAACGGTGCCCGTCCCACTTCTCGTACCACTGCTGGTAGTAGTTCACAGGGCTGGAGCAGGGTTCCAAGTAGACGTGCCCCTGCTCGTTGGAGTCCGGCCACATGGCGAGGCAGTAATCGCCGTTCAAACCGGAACGCTGAGCCCACGCGCCGTCGGGGTTCTCGAGGTTGTTCTGGGAATCGACCCACTTCTTCGTGTCCGTGTCGCTGTCGAACCCACAGGTCCAGAGGTCGTTCGAACTGGGAACTCTCGCGTAGACGTGGTATCCGCTGTTGTCGTTCTTGATGGCGTTGACCAGACAGCCACCGGTGGCGTCGTTGGTCCAGGTGATGGGGCCGCTGGCCGAGGCGGAGCCGGACGTGCCCATGAGCAGAGCGGGGATCGCGGCCGCGACCGCGGCCAGCTGCATGATGCGTCGCTTGGACATGCGGGATTCTCGTTTCGTCGTCGGGCGAAGTGGCCGAGTGCCTGCACGCCGCAGGGGCGTGAATCGCTGGTGACAGACGCTAGGACAGCGTGAGAGGGGCCTCGGTGTCTGTTCGCACGGTGAGGCCGGGCTTCCCGGTTCGGGATTGCACAGTGAGCAGTACGTGCCCGGGAACGGAGGCTCTCCGACCTTGTCGGTCCTCGGCGCCGCACAGTCTGTGCCGACCCATGGGACACGCCCCCGGCTACGCCGCCGTCGCGCGCTCCGGGGTCCGCCCCGTGAGTGCGGCCAGCGTGCGGTGGCCCTCGTGCTCCTCCTCCGTCAACCGCTCGTCGGGCAGTGCCCGTTGCCACCACTCGCCGGCCGCGACGTCCGCCGCCTCCCGCAGCTCGACGAGCGCGGCGGCGAGCCGGTCCCGGTGCGGGGCGGGGTCCGCGGCGGCCGCGTGCCGGAGTTCGCGGACGCGGGCCAGGGCGGCCTCGGTCCGGTCCGCCGCGCGCCGGTTGGTGACGAGCATGCACGTGAGCAGCCCGACCGCGGCGCCGACGAGGGTGTCCGTCCAGCGGTCGCCGATCAGCTGTGCGGCGGGCCGGCTCCCGGCGAACTCGTTGAACAGCAGCGCCATGGGCGTGACGCACAGGGTGCCCAGCCAGTAGTTCCGGGAGATGAACGCCTCGGCCCCCACCTGGAGGACGAGCGCGGTGAGCACCATTGCCACCGCGCCCGAGCGGGTGAGCGGCAGCAGCGCGGTGAAGAGCGCCAGGCCGAGGACGTTGCCGACGACGCGCTGCACCGCGCGCTGCCAGGACAGCGTGGTGTTGGCCTGGAAGACGGACGCGGCGGTCACCACGGCCCAGTAGGGGTGGGTGCTGCCCAGGGCCAGGGACGCCCACCCGGCCAGCGTCGCCCCGACCGCGACCCGGGCCCCGAGCGGCAGCAGCGGGGAGCCGGGGCGCAGCCTGCCGAGGAGCGGTCCCGGAGGGGTGCCGGGGGGCGGCGGAGGCGTGGCCTCCGCGGGCAGCGGCCCGCCCTTGCGCAGGGCGCGGGCCCGGTCGGCCAGCTGCCCGGCGTCGCCCCCGTGGCCCGTCAGCGCGGCCTCGGCCTGCAGGACGAGGTGGTGCAGCGGTCCGGCGACGTGGGCCGGGGTGCCGGCGAGCGCCCGGCGGGCGGCGCCGGAGGCGGTGGCCGCCGCGTGCCGGGCCCGGGCGGCGCCGGACGGTTCCGCGCGGAGCAGCCGTCCGGCCGCCTCCAACGCGCGGGCGACGGCGATGCGTTCGGGCCCGTGCGGGCGCACCGGCGCCGGGGCCATGCACACCAGCCAGGCGAAGGCGCCCGCGGCCAGGACCAGACCCAGGTGCGCGGGGACGTCCCCGATCCGCTGGGGCACGAAGAACATGGTCGACGAGACGAAGGTCAGCACGATGTTGCCCGGCGGGCCGACGCGCGTCGCGTCGCACAGCACCTTGTGCACCGCCGCCACCAGCGCCGCGAGCAGGACCAGCACCGCCGTCGACGGGACGAGCGCGGCACTGGTCAGGGCGGCGCCCGCGCCGGCCACCGCCCCCAGGACCACCCAGGCCAGCGTGCGGGCCCGCGCCGCGTAGGGCCGGTCGTGCCCGTACAGCGCGCAGAGCGCGCCCGCGGCGGTGTACAGGACCAGGTCGAGGCGGCCGAGCGTCAGCAGGACGAGGTCGGGTACCGCCATGGCGAGGGCCGCGCTGAAGGCCGGCTTGGGCCAGATGTCCGCGGGCCGGTTCAGTCGCAGGAGGCCGCGCAGGGGCAGCGGCCGGACGCGTGGGGGCTTTGCCATGCAAAGACATTAGCAGGTGGTTAGTAAGTGTTTTACTTGGAAAATATCTCGATGGCGCGGGCCCTGCACTCCGCCGGGCCGCCCCACGCCGACCGCAGCCCCCGCGCCTTGCCGATCCACAGCGACAGGTCGTACTCCGCCGTGTACCCGATCGCACCGTGCACCTGCAGCGCCGTGCGGGCCGCCGCATGGGCCGCGTCGCAGGACGCGGCCTTGGCCGCCGCCACCTCGGCCCGCGCGGTGGGCGCCCCCGACGCCAGCGCCACCGCGGCCCCGAACACCAGCGGCCGGGCGAACTCCAGCCCGATGAACGCGTCCGCCAGCCGGTGCTTGACCGCCTGGAACGAGCCGATCGGCGCACCGAACTGGGTCCGCCGCCGCGCGTGGGAGACCGTCCGGTCCAGCAGGGCGAGCCCGACGCCCAGCGCCTGCGCGGCCGTTGCGAAGGCCGCCCAGTCGGCCGCGAGCGCGGCCGCCGCCTGCACCGCCGGCCCGGAGGCGAGCAGCGCGCCGCCGCCGGCCGGGCGGGCCAGCCGGCGCGCGGGGTCGACCGAGGGTCGCACCGGCCCGTGGCCGGGGGAGAGGAACAGGTCCTCGCCGGCCACGGTGAACACCGCCTCCGCCGCCTCCGCGTCCAGTGCGTACGGACCCCCGCCCGGCAAGGTCAGCGTCACCGGCGCCCGCCCCGCGCACACCCGCGGCACCCACTCCCGCGCAGGCCCCGCCTCCCCCAGGTGCGCGAGCAGCGCCGTGGCCGCAACCGTCTCGGCCAGCGGGCCCGGCACGCAGTGCCGCCCCAACTCGACGAACGCCACCGCCAGTTCGACAGGCAGCGGCCCCACCCCGCCGTACGCCTCCGGCGCCGCCAGGTCGAACACCCCCGCATCCGCCACCCGTTGCCACAGCGCCAGCCCCGGCGCGCAGTCGCCCCGCGCCCAGGCCCGGACGGTCGGCGGGGTGCCGGACGCCGTGAGCATCCGGTCCAGCGTGCGCCCGAACTCCCTCTGCTCCGCGTCCGGCAGGAACCTCACCCGCGCCGTCCTTTCGGCAGCCCCAGCAGCCGCTCGCCGATGATGTCGCGCTGGATCTCGTTCGTCCCGCCGTAGATCGGCCCCGCGAGGGCGAAGGTCCAGCCCTCCGCCCAGTCCGTGCCCGCGAGTTCGCCGTCCGCGCCCAGCAGGTCCAGCGCCGTCTCGTGCAGGGCGAGGTCCAGCTCCGACCAGAAGACCTTGACAGGACTGGACTCCGCCGTCCCCGCGCCGTCCCCGTCCCCCGATGCCCGCCCGTAGCCGTACAGCTGGTACGCCCGCGCCCGGATCGCCACGTCCGCGACCCGCTCCCGCAGCGCCGTGTCGCCCGGATCCGCCGTCGCGCGCCACAGCTCCACCAGCCGCCGGGCGGCCGCCGTGAACCGGCCGGGGCTGCGCAGCGTCAGCCCGCGCTCGCTGCCCGCCGTGCTCATCGCCACCCGCCAGCCGTCGCCCGGCGCACCGACGACGTCCGCGCCCGGCACGAAGACCTCGTCCAGGAACAGCTCCGCGAAGGCGGGCCTGCCGTCGAGGCGGCCGATGGGCCGCACGGTCACGCCCTCCGCGCCGAGCGGGAACATCGCGTACGTGAGCCCCTGGTGCGGCCGCCCGGCCCCCGGATGGCTGCGGAACAGCCCGAAGGCGCAGTCGGCGAAGGCGGCCCGCGAGGACCACGTCTTGTGCCCGCTCAGCAGCCAGCCGCCCGGGGCCGGGCGCGCCACGGAGCGCAGCGAGGCCAGGTCCGAGCCCGCCTCCGGCTCGGACCACGCCTGGGCCCAGACCGTCTCCCCGCGCGCCATCGGCGGCAGGACGCGGGCGCGCTGCTCCTCGGTGCCGTGCGCGAGGAGGGTGGGCGCGAGGAGGTGGACGCCGTTCTGGGAGACCCGGGCGGGGGCGCCCGCCGCGTGGTACTCCTCCTCGAAGACCAGCCACTCCAGCAGCGAACGGCCGCGCCCGCCGTAGGTCTCCGGCCAGGAGACCGCCGACCAGCCGCCCTCGTACAGGGTCCGCTCCCACGCGCGGTGCCGGGCGAAGCCCTCCGCCGTCTCCAGTGAGGGGAGCGGCGTGCGCGGCACGTGCACGGCGAGCCAGGACCGCGCCGCGGCGCGGAAGGCGTTCTCTTCGGCGCTGAAGTCGAGGTCCATCACGCCTCTTTCATGCTTCGGGCATCCATGCCGCGCAGCGGGTCCGACGACGTCTCCGCGTTGTGCGCGTGCGCCAGGTGATGCAGCCCGAAGACGGAGTCCAGGCCCGTGTGCAGCCCCTGCAGGTCCTCCGCCTGGTTGACCGCCCGCTTGGCCAGCGTGAGGCCCATGCGCGGCATCCGGGCGATGCGTTCCGCCAACTCCCGTGTTGCCGCCGCGAGTTCCTCCCGCGGGACGAGGCGGTTGACCATCCCGATCTCGTACGCGCGCCGCGCGCCCATCCGGTCGCCGGTGAAGAGGAACTCCTTCGCGATCCGCGGCGGCATCACCCAGGGGTGGGCGAAGTACTCGACCCCGGGAATGCCCATGCGCACCACCGGGTCGGCGAAGAACGCGTCCTCGCTCGCCACGATCACGTCGCACACCCACGCCAGCATCAACCCGCCCGCCACGCAGGCCCCTTGGACGGAGGCGATCAGCGGCTTCGGGAGCTCCCGCCAGCGCCGGCACATGCCCAGATAGACCTCCGACTCCCGCGCGAACCGCTGCTCGGCTCCCTTTTTGTCCGCGTGGTCCCACCACAGTCCGGCCCGGCGCGCGAACGGCAGATGGGCATCGCGCTCCGGAGTGCCGATGTCGTGGCCCGCGGAGAAGTGGTCGCCCGCGCCCGCGAGGACGACGACCTTCACCGCGTCGTCGGCGGACGCCTCGTAGAAGGCGCTGTCGAGGGCGTAAGTCATCGCGGAATTCTGGGCGTTGCGGTACTCGGGGCGGTTCATGGTGACCGTCGCGACCGGGCCGAGCCGCTCGTAGCGCACTGTCGGGGCAGTGGTCATGGCCATCCTTCCCTAACAAGTGCTTGGTAGGTTACCGTGCGGACATGAGCAGCGTCGAGGAGTCACTCGCCAGTGCTCCGCCCTATCTCCCGGGCCACGCCCTGCTGGCCGGCCGGACGGCCGTGATCACCGCCGCCGCCGGCACCGGCATCGGCGGCGCGACGGCCCGGCGCTTCCTCGAAGAGGGCGCGCGCGTGGTGCTCGGCGACGCCCACGAGGCCCGGCTGCGCAGCAAAGTCGCCGACTGCGCCGAGCAGTTCGGCGAGAAGAAGGTGGCCGGCCTGCCCTGCGACGTCACGCAGGAGGACCAGGTCGCCGCCCTCCTCGACCACGCCGAGGAACGCCACGGCACCCTCGACATCCTCGTCAACAACGCG
This sequence comes from Streptomyces sp. AM25, assembly GCF_058146165.1. Taxonomy (NCBI): domain Bacteria; kingdom Bacillati; phylum Actinomycetota; class Actinomycetes; order Kitasatosporales; family Streptomycetaceae; genus Streptomyces; species Streptomyces sp. AM25. Next base: position 314,960 of record NZ_JBKIWN010000003.1, read on the forward strand.
GGCCTCGGCGGCACGGCCGACCTCGCGGACATGAGCGACGAGCAGTGGCACACCGTCCTCGACGTCACCCTGAACGGCACCTTCCGCTGTACCCGCGCCGCCCTGCGCCGCATGCGGACCGCCGGGCGCGGCGGCGTCGTCGTCAACAACGCCTCGGTCCTGGGCTGGCGCGCCCAGCGCGGCCAGGCCCACTACGCCGCCGCCAAGGCCGGTGTCATGGCCCTCACCCGCTGCGCCGCCGTCGAGGCCGCGGCCTACGGGGTGCGCGTCAACGCCGTCGCCCCCAGCCTCGCCGTCCACCCGCACCTCGCCAGGGTCACCGGACCGGAGCTGCTGGAGGAGCTCACCTCACGCGAGGCGTTCGCCCGCTCCGCCGAGCCCTGGGAGGTCGCCAACGTGATCGTCTTCCTCGCCAGCGGCTACTCCTCCTACATGACCGGCGAGACCGTCGCCGTCAGCAGCCAGCGCGCGTGACGGACAATGACACCGTGCCGACCAGTAAGCCGACCAGCAAGAAGACCGAACTGCTCGCGACCGCGGCCCGGGTGTTCGCCGAACACGGCTACCGCGCCACCACGGTCCGCCGCATCGCCGACGAGGCGGGCATGCTCGCGGGCAGCCTCTATTACCACTTCGACTCCAAGGAGTCGATGCTGGACGAGATCCTCTCCGCCTTCCTCGGCGAACTGTGGACCGGCTACGACGCCGTGCTCGCGGCCGGCCTCGGCCCCCGCGCCACCGTGGAGGCCCTCGTCACCGAATCCTTCCGGCAGATCGACCGGCACCGGGACGCCGTCGCCGTCTACCAGAAGGAGTGGCGACACCTCGTCGGCCTGCCCCGCTTCGGCTATCTCGCCGCGTCCCAGCGGAAGTTCGAGCAGGCCTGGCTGGGCACCCTGCAGCGGGGCGCGACCGAGGGCGCCTTCCGCACCGACCTCGACCCCCGCCTCGCCTACCGCTTCCTGCGCGACACGGTGTGGGTGGCGGCCTCGTGGTACCGGCCGGACGGGGAGCACGGGCCGGAGGAGATCGCCCGGCAGTACCTGTCGATGGTGCTGGATGGTTTGGCCGTGCCGTAGCGCTCTGCTGGAAGCGTGGTTTGTCGGCTGCGGGTTGTCTGTGGCTGATCGCGCAGTTCTCCGCGCCCCTTCGGGGCGCGGTACCGCACGGGCTTCGACAAGTCCGTCTAGGAGGCTGTGGTGAGCGAGGCATTCATCGTCGGAGCCGTGCGCACGCCGGTCGGGCGGCGGGGCGGGGGGCTCGCCGCCGCGCACCCCGCCGACCTCGGGGCGCACGTCCTCAAGGCCCTGATGGAACGGACCGGCGTGGACCCGGCCGCCGTCGACGACGTCGTCTTCGGCTGCGTCGACACCGTCGGCCCGCAGGCCGGCGACATCGCCCGGACGAGCTGGCTGGCGGCCGGGCTGCCCGAGGAGGTGCCCGGCGTCACCGTCGACCGGCAGTGCGGGTCCTCCCAGCAGGCCGTCCATTTCGCCGCCCAGGCCGTGCTCTCCGGCACCCAGGACCTCGTCGTCGCGGGCGGCACCCAGAACATGTCGCAGATCCCCATCGGCTACGCCGCCCGCCGGGCCACCGAACCGCTCGGCCTGGACCGCGGCCCGTTCGCCGGCTCGCAGGGCTGGCGGGCGCGCTACGGCGGCCGGCCCGTCGACCAGTTCCACGGCGCGGAGGCGATCGCCGAGCAGTGGGGCATCACGCGCGAGGCCATGGAGGAGTACGCGCTGCGCTCCCACGAACGCGCGGTGCGCGCCCTCGACGAGGGCCGCTTCGCCCGCGAGACGGTGGCGTACGGGGACGTGACGGCGGACGAGGGCCCGCGCCGGGACACGTCCCCGGCGAAGATGGCCGCCCTGAAGCCGGTGCTCCCCGGCGGGCTGCTGACCGCGGCCGTCTCCTCCCAGGTCTCGGACGGCGCGGCCGCCCTGCTCGTGGCGGGCGAACGCGCGGTGCGGGAGCACGGATTGACCCCCCGGGCCCGCATCCGCCACCTGTCGGTGCGGGGCGAGGACCCGATCCGGATGCTCACGGCACCGATCCCGGCGACGGCGCGGGCGCTGAAGAAGGCGGGCCTGACGATGGACGACGTCGACCTCGTGGAGATCAACGAGGCCTTCGCGCCGGTGGTCCTGGCCTGGCTCCGCGAGACCGGGGCCGACCCGGAGCGGGTCAACGTCAACGGCGGCGCGATAGCGCTGGGGCATCCGCTGGGGGCGACGGGGGCCAGGCTGATGACGACGCTCCTGCACGAGCTGGAGCGGACGGGCGGCCGGCTCGGCCTGCAGACGATGTGCGAGGGGGGCGGGCAGGCGAACGTGACGGTGCTGGAGCGGGTGTGAGGCCGGCCCGGCCCGCCACCGCCTGACGTGAGAGCGGCCGGGATCGGTGTGAGACTGGGCACGGAAGGGGTGATTCCCCGTGTCGGAGCCTCCGCTCGCGCCCGGCCGTCCCGGCGCCGTCGACGAGAACCGGCTGGAAGAGCTGATCGTCGAGGCGCAGACGGCCCTGCCGTTCGAGCTGCCCGACCTGGCGAACCGCTGCGCCACGGCCCTCGGCCTGAGCTCTGCGCTGATCTACCTCGTCGACCTGCAGCAACAGCTGCTCATCCCCCTCGACGAGGCCTCGGAGCGGCTGGAGGTGGACCGCACGTCGGCCGGCTGGGCGTACCGCACGGTATCCCCCCGGGTGGCCGACGCCGAGGACGGCATGATCGTCTGGCTGCCGCTGGTCGACGGTGCGGAGCGGCTGGGCGTGCTGGCGGTGCGGACCGCTTCGCTCGACGGGATGCGGATGCGCCGCAGCCGGATGCTGGCGCACCTGGTCGCGATGCTGATCACCTCCAAGCGTGCCTACAGCGACTGGCTCGCCGGCCTCGCCCGCACCGCCACCATGCGGCTGCCCACCGAGATGCTGCGGGCCTTCCTGCCGCCCCACACCGTCGGCAGCAGCAAATGCGTCTCGACCGCGGTCCTGGAGCCGGCGTACGACGTCGCCGGGGACGCCTACGACCACTCCGTGGTCAAGGACGTCCTGCACGCCATGATCCTCGACTCCATGGGCCATGATCTGACCTCCGGCCTGACCACGTCGGTCGCCATGGCGGCGGCGCGCAACGCCCGCCGCGGCGGCGGCGACCTGGTCGACGTCGTCGGCTCCGTCGACCAGGCGCTCGCCGAGTGGCTTCCCGACCACTTCTGCACCGGCGTGATGTGCCGGCTCGACGCGGACACCGGGGCGCTGCGCTGGGTCAACTGCGGCCACCCGCCCCCGCTGCTGATCCGTGCCGAGCGGGTGCTCGACGGGGCACTCGACAGCCCCGCACAGCCCCCGATCGGCCTGGCCGGCCAACTCCCCTTCCCTGCCCGGCAGGTCCACGAGACGACCCTGGAACCGGGCGACCGCGTCCTGCTCTACACCGACGGCGTCGTGGAGGCACGCGACGCGGAGGGCTCGGAGTTCGGCCTCGACCAGTTCACCGACTTCATCATCCGCTTCTCCGCCGCCGGCCAGCGCCCGGCCGAGGTACTGCGACTGCTCATCCACGCCATCCTCGACCACCAGCGCAGCCAACTGCGGGACGACGCGACCATCTTGCTCTTCGAATGGCGGCCACAGGACCGCTGAAGTCGGCGCTCCGCCGGAAGCGCGGTTCGACGGAGTCGGGGACGGTCACTTACGGCGCCACATCCTCCAGTTGCCGACGAGATGCCGTAGTTGACGAAGTAGCCGCTGAACCACAGGGCGCAGACGACCAGGGTGCGCTTGCGGTAGCGGCCGGAGAGGATCTCGCGCAGTCCGCCCTTGGCGGCGTGCTTCCGTGCGGTGGCCGCCGTGGGTGCCGGCTGCGGCAGTGGCTCACCGGTGATCTTCTCCACCTTCGCCTCGATGGAGGCCATCGTTGTGAGGGCCTTCTCGTGCCGGCCGCGGTCCGCGAGCCAGCGCGGCGACTCCGGTACGCGGCGGGTGACCAGCAGGCACAGCACGCCGGGGATCGCCGCGAGGCCGAGCACCCAGCGCCAGCCGAGCAGCGGCATCAACCACCAGGCCAGCAAGCCGCATGCCGTCAGACCCGCCGGGAAGACCAGCTCGTACAGCAGCACGAATCGCCCGCGTTTGCGGGCGCGGGTGATCTCGGTGATGAAGGCGGCGGCGACCGGCACCTCGCCACCGATGGCGAGGCCCTGGACGAAGCGCAGCGCCATGAACGGACCCGGCGAGGCGCACAACGTGAGCAGCAGGCTGCATACGCCGGAAAGCGCGATGCACGCCGCGATCACCTTGACCCGGCCGATGCGGTCGGCCAGGCGGCCGGACAGCAGCGCGCCGACGAGCATGCCCATGGACCCGACCGTGATCAGGGAGGTGGTCTGCCCGGTGGTCAGCCGCCACTCGGCCCGCAGTTCGGGCAGGGCGTAGGCGATGAGCAACTGGTCGAAGGCCTCGAAGAAGGTCACCACGCCGATGACGAGCCGGACGGTGACGTGCCAGCGGCACAGGGGCAAACGTTCGAAGCGGGCGCCGATGACGGCGGCGGGCGCCGCCGTGTCCGCGGTGCGGTCTGCGGTGCCACGGGGGGTGTCGGCCGTCATGGAGAGGTCCTCCGGACCCATGCACTGATGCCGTGAAGCACAGGGTACGCACGGGAGGGTTCGGGCCGGCCGACGGTGGCTGGAGAGCCGTACGCCGGCTCGGCGACAGAGGGGGACGAGACGGTTGACTCAGCGCTAAATCTCTCAGTACTCATGGTTTACCCCCTTTGTGAAGCAGGCAGGCAAGGGTTCGTCCCGACCCGGACGCCCCGGCGGTCTATCGCCTGGCCGTGTTCAACGAACCTTCCTCACATGGCGGTTCACGCCACATGCACACCAAGCCGGGCCCCGGCCGGACGGTCTGCGTGGTCGGCTCGCGCAACCACTTCGCGTCCGACCACCGTGACTTTCTGCTCAGCGAGTCCGAACGCGCCACAGGCGAGACGATGATGCTCTGCGTCTCACGCTGTGCCTCGGACCGCCTCGTCCTGGACCTGTGGTCCCTACGGAGATCTTCATGACCACCGAAACGACCAGCAGCACGTGGCCCTGCCTCGCCCCGAACCAAACACGTGACCACGAGCCCACCGCCTACGAGCTGAAGCTCGCCCGCACCCTCGAGGAGATCTTCACGCACGTCGGCCACGAACTGGCCGACGTCGTCGCTCCAGCCCGGACAGCAGCCGGGCCGGCTGACGGCGCCACGGCGTCCGGCTGCTTCACCCTGCGCTGAGCCATGTCGTCCCTTCACGGCCGGTCCTGTCGTGAAACGCAGGCTCCGTGGCCCTGCGTAACCCCGGAGAAACCTTAGCCCTGAAACAACGCCGACGTTTCGGGGGCAGGGGGCAGGGGGGCGGGACAGATGGTGGACACCGAGAACAGCTCTGATCAACATCTCGGCATCTCGGGATGACCGCGCGTGATCGGTTCATGGCGTGAGGAGGATGCGGCGTCGGGGTGGTTGGTCACCTCCCCAACCCGATCGGATTCGGATAGCGCAGCGCCACCGCACAGGCCTCGGCCAATGGCTCCAGTACATCCGCCAGTTCACCGGCATTCGCCGGAACGGCCCGCCCCGCGGCCCGGTCCGTCGCCTCCTCCACCTCCAAGCGCAGGCGGCAGCCCGCGTCCGTGGCCCGCCCGTCACCCCTCAGCAACCCCCGCTCCCGCAGCCGCGAGCCGGCCGCCTCCCACTCCTCGTCCGTCCACCCGCGGTACGGCTGCAGCTCCGACCGCGGCAGGTCGATCCCCGCCCGCAGCACCAGGACTTCGCACCCGTCCAGCCCGGCGGCGACCAGCGCCGCCACATGCCCGTCCCCGCGGTGCTCCCGCAGCACGGTCGCCGCCTGCCACAGCCGCTCCAGCGGCTCCTCCGGCAGGCCGAGCGCCGCGTTCGCGGCGGCCAGCACCCGGCCGCCGCAGTCGAGCCCGGCCACGCACGCCGCCAGCAGCTCCGCCGCCCGCTCCGCCTCCTTCTCCCGGCCGGCCAGGAGCCTTCGCAGCGCGGCCCGGGCGCCCGACAGGCGCAGTTCCAGGGCCCGTTCGGGCGGGGTGATCCCCCAGACCTCCGGGAGGGCCCGCGCCACCATGGACGGCGCGAAGTTGAAGAAGGCCGCCGTCACCGGCTCCGGGCCGACGGGGCCCAGCGGTGCGGCCCGGCCCGCGAAGTAGCCGCGCCGCCAGCCCCGCAGCCCCGCCTCCCGGAAGGCGTCCAGCGCCTCGGGCGCGAAGTAGGTGACCGCGTGCACGGGTTCGGTCAACTGCCAGAGGGTGCGCGCCGCTTCCATGAATGCCTCCGTCCGCGCCGGCTCATCCCGGCTCGGGCAAGCCTCGCAGAGTCGCCTGCGCCTGCGCCATGATCCGGTCGACCAGGGCGGCCACCGGGGGCAGGTCGTCGATCACCCCGGCGACCTGGCCGGCGGCCATCACCCCGAGGTCCGTCCGCCCGTCGACCAGGGCGGCCTTCAGCAGCATCGGCGTGTTCGCGGCCAGCAGCACCTGCGACCAGCCCAGCGCCTTGCCGTTCTTCATGGCCAGGCCGTCGCGCACCAGGTCCGCCCAGCCCAGCCCGGAGAGCCTGCGGAAGGACGCGGCATGCCGCAGGGCCCGCAGCAGCACGGCGGCCGGGCCCGAGTGCTCCAGCTCCGTGACGAAGGGGGTGCGCAGCATCCGGTGCGGGAGCCCGTCGACCTTGGACGTGACCGTGACGTCCCGTACGGACGCGCCGAGATAGGCGGCCTTGACCGGCGCCGGCACCGTGCTGTCGGCCGTCAGCAGGAACCGCGTGCCCATGGCGATGCCCGCTGCGCCGTACGCGAGTGCCGCGACGAGGCCGCGGCCGTCGTGGAAGCCGCCCGCCGCGACGACCGGGATGTCGACGGCGTCGACCACCTGCGGCAGCAGCACGTTCGTCGCCACGTCCCCGGTGTGCCCGCCGCCCTCCGCGCCCTGCACGATCACCGCGTCGGCTCCCCAGGCGGCCACCTTCTCCGCGTGCCGCCGGGCGCCGACGGACGGAATGACGACGACCCCCGCGTCCTTGAGCCGGGCCATCAGCTCGTAGGAGGGCGCGAGTGCGAACGAGGCGACGCGCACGCCCTCGTCGACGATGATGTCCGCCCGCTCCGCCGCATCGCCCGCGTCCGCGCGGAGGTTGACCCCGAAGGGCTCCTGCGTACGGGCCTTCACGTCGCGGACGGCGGCCCTGAGTTCGTCCGGCGTCATGGTCGCCGAGCCCAGGATGCCCAGCGCCCCGGCCGCGGCCACCGCCGAGACGAGCCGGGGGCCCGCGACCCACCCCATGCCGGTCTGCACGACCGGGTGCCGCACGCCCACGAGCCGCGTCAGGGCGGTCGGCAGCTCGGGGGCGGTCACGGCCGCACCTCGCGGTCGCGCAGCCCAGCGGGGTCGAGAACCTCCCGGATCAGGCGGAGTTCGGCCTCCGTCGGCAGTCGCGTGACCGGCACGTCGCCGGGGACGTCGAGCGGGAAGCCGGTGGCGGCCTGCACGTCCTGTGCGGTGACGCCCGGGTGGAGGGAACGGACGCGCAGCGTGCGGTCCGGGGTCTCGAAGTCCAGCACGGCCAGGTCGGTGACCACCCGGCGCAGGCAGTGGAAACGGGACGCGGCCGGGCCGGCGGCCGTCGCCCGGTCGTGGCCGACGCCGCAGACCATGTCGACCTGCTCGACCAGCACCCGGGTCGAGTGCCGCGGGATCCAGTAACTGACCGGGTTGTTGAGGGTGTTGACGGGCGCTCCGCGCACCCCGAGCAGCTGCCGGTCGGGGCGCCGCCAGTCGCCGATGCAGGAGATGTTCTGGTTCCCGTGCCGGTCCAGCTGGCTCGCGCCCATCATCACGTGCCGCCGCCCGCCCGTGACCAGGGCCAGGTGCCGGCGGTACGGCAGCCACCCCTCGACGACGCGGGCCCCGTCCCCGGCCGCCGGGTCCTCGGCGGTCAGCAGCGCCTCGCCGTCGGTGAGCAGCAGGCCGGGGGAGAAGGTGAGCCGCGCCAGCCGGGCGCCGATCGCGGGCACCGGCCCCATCGGGCTCGCCAGGATCTCCCCGTCCCCGCGCCAGGCCTCCGCGCAGGCCACGACGCACACCTCGGCCCTGCTCGCGCCGCCGCTCACGCGCCCTCCCCGGCGAACTCCGCGACCGCGGCCCGGTATTCGGTCTCGTCCCCCGACAGGAAGCGCCCGGCGAACTCCCGCCAGGCCGCCGGATCGGCCGCGGCCTTGGCATAGGCCGCCTGGAACGCCTCGTCGCGCCCGTAGTCCGGTGCACAGGAGGTGAAGTGCGCACCGCCCGGGGCCTCTATGACCCCGGTGACGCAGTGCCGCTGCACCAGCAGTGTCTGCAGGGCCGTGCCGTCGGCGGTGAACTCGGCGCTCTCGACGATGCGTTCGCAGGAGACGTACGCCTCCCGCGCGGCCTCGCAGAAGAGGTCGTCGAAGTACGGGTCCGGGCCCAGGTACTGGGCGTTGCCGAGGACGTCCGCCCGGTTGAGGTGCACCAGCGCGGCGTCCAGGGCGAGGGCGGGCACGGCGAGCAGCTCCTCCCTGTCCGCGTACGGCGAAGTGACCGTCCGCAGGCCGGGGTTGACCCGCATCACGTCCGAACCGAGCCCGGCCCGCACCGGCATGAACGGCAGCCGGTGCGCGGCGGCCGTCAGCCCCCACATCACCATCGCCTCGTCCATCTCGGTCAGTTCGAGCGTGCCGTTCTGCCGGGCGGCGCGGAAGTGCGGTTCGAGCGGGATGGAGTCCAGTGTGGCGAAGGCCGCCACGAGTCTGCGGATCTTCCCGGCGGCGGCCAGCAGGCCGACGTCCGGACCGCCGTAGGAGACGACGGTGAGATCGGTGAGGTCCGAGCGCAGGAGGGCCCGGACGAGGGTCATCGGCTTGCGCCGCGAACCCCAGCCGCCGATGCCGATCGTCATGCCGCTCGCCAGCCGGGAGACGGCCTCGTCCGCCGTCATGCGCTTGTCGGCCGTCAAGAGTGGTCCTTCCCGTCCTTGCCGGAGACGAACGCCTCGCGGAGCCGGTCGGCGACCCCGCCGAGCGCGGCCTCGAAGGTGAAGCCCTGCTCGTAGCGGTAGCTGCGGCGGACGTCGACGGGGTCGATGCCGTTGAGTGCGGCCTTGGCCAGGCGCAGCAGCGAGCCGTCCTTGGCGGCGATCTCACGCGCCAACTGCACGGCGGTGAGGGCCAGTTCGCTGCGCGGTACGACCCGCCACACGGAGCCGTGGCGGTACAGCTCCTGCGCGCTGACGGTGCGTGCGGTGAAGTAGAGGGTGCGCATCAGGTGCTGCGGGACGAGCCGGGCGAGGTGGGTGGCGGCGCCGAGCGCACCCCGGTCCAGCTCGGGCAGTCCGAAGACGGCGTCCTCCGAGGCCACGACGGCGTCGGCGTTGCCGACGAGCCCGATGCCGCCGCCCAGGCAGTGGCCGTGCACCGCGGCGACGACGGGCACCTCGCACTCGTACACGGCGGAAAACGCCGCGGCGCAGGCGCGGTTGACGCCGGTCAGCGCCCGGTGGCCGGGAGTGCGGTGCACCTCCTTGAGGTCCACCCCGGCGTTGAAGCCGCGCCCGGCGGCGCCGAGGACGATGCAGCGGACGTGCAGGTCGGTTCCGGTGCGGCGGACGGTGTCGGCCAGGTCGTACCAGCCCTGCACGGTAAGGGCGTTGACCGGGGGGAAGTCCACGGTGACGACGGCGATGCCCGGTTCGGGACGTGCGGTGGAGATGCCCATCGGCTGCCTTTCCACCAAACGTTTGTTAGGTATCGTGGTGACGGTACCAGTGGACCGCCTGCCACGGGAGGCGCCGAGTGGGCAGAGTGTGCGGCCTGGAGGGCCGCGTCGCCGTCGTCACGGGAGGGACGCGGGGAGTGGGTGCGGGAGTGGCCCGCGCGTTCCTGCGCGCGGGGGCGGAGGTGGTCGTGTGCGCGCGCCGGCCTCCGGCGGAGCCGGTGGCGGCGGAGGGCCGTGCGGCCCGCTTCCTGCCGGCCGACGTGCGCCGACCGGCGGCGGTGGAAGAGATGTTCAACCAGATCGCTGCGTGGTCGGGCCGCGTGGACGTCCTGGTGAACAACGCCGGCGGAACGCCGTTCCGCCCGCTCGGCGAGGCGGATGCCGCCGCGCACGCCCGTATCGTCGAGCTCAATCTTGTGGCACCGCTGACCGTTTCGCTCGCGGCCCACGGCATGATGCGGGAACAGCCCGACGGCGGTTCGGTGTTGATGATCGGCAGTGTCAGCGGCACCCGCCCCTCGCCCGGCACCGCCGCCTACGGCGCCGCCAAGGCCGGACTGGAACACCTCGCCCGCACCATGGCGGTGGAGTGGGCTCCGACGGTGCGCGTCAACACCCTGCTGCTCGGCATGGTGCGCACGGAGTCGGCCCACCTGCACTACGGCGACGCGGACGGCGTCGCTGCCGTCGCCCGCACCGTCCCGGCGGGCCGATTGGCCGAGCCGGACGAAGTGGGCGAGGCGGCCGTCTTCCTGGCCTCCGACCGGGCCGCCTACATCACCGGCGCGAGCCTGCTCGTCCACGGCGGGGGAGAGCGGCCGGCGTTTCTCGGCGCGGCGAACGTCAATCGAGGGGGTTGAGCGGATGACCGGAATCTGCACCGGACAGGTCGCCGTGGTCACCGGCGCCGGCCGCGGCCTCGGCCGGGCGCACGCCCTGGCGCTCGCGGCGGAGGGAGCGCGCGTGGTCGTGAACGACCTCGGAACGGGCCTTGCGGGCGAGGGCAGTTCCGAGGGCCCCGCGCAGGAGGTCGTACGAGAGATCCGGTACCGGGGCGGGGAAGCCGTGGCCCACGCCGGGGACGTGGCGACGGCGGAGGGCGCGGCTTCCCTCGTCGCCACCGCCCTGGACGCCTTCGGCCGCCTGGACGTCCTCGTCAACAATGCGGGGTTCCTGCGGGACCGCATGCTGGTCAACCTCGACGAGGACGACTGGGACGCGGTCGTCCGCGTCCACCTCAAGGGCCACTTCCTGCCCATGCGCTGCGCGGCGGCGCACTGGCGCGCCGAGTCCAAGGCGGGACGGGCGGTACGGGCGAGCATCGTCAACACCACGTCGGGCGCGGGGCTGCTGGGCAGCGTGGGCCAGGCCAACTACGCCACCGCGAAGGCCGGCATCGTGGCGCTCACGCTGGTGGCCGCGGCCGAACTGGCCCGCTACGGGGTACGGGCCAACGCGGTTGCGCCCGCAGCACGGACGCGGATGACGGAGGGGGTGTTCGGGGAGGGCCTGGCGTCGACGCCGGAGGACGTCGCGCCGTTGGTGGCGTGGCTGGGGTCGCCGGCTTCGGCAGGCGTCACGGGACAGGTCTTCGAGGCCGAGGCCGGCCGCATCACGGTGATGGAGGGCTGGCACCGGGGCCCGACGGCGGACAAGGGCGGGCGGTGGACGCCGACGGAGGCGGGGGACGCTGCGCGTCGGCTGTTGGCAGGGGTGCGGGAGGGGCTGCCGGTGTACGGGGCGGGGGAGGGCGCTGCCGTCACCCGTTCGGGCTAGTCTCCGCCCCGGTCGGCATGCCGACCGGGGCGCGCTGCGCATGCTGAAGTCAGGGGCCGTCTCCCGTGTGCCCCCACTGCCACGGCCCACACGTGACTCAGGGAGCACTCATGGCTGACCGACAGAGCGGCATTGTGAAGTTCTTCAACAACGACAAGGGATTCGGGTTCATCGCCCCGGATGAGGGAGGCGACGACGTTTTCGTGCACTTCAAGGCAATCGAGTCGGACGGGTTCAAGTCCCTGGACGAAGGGCAACGCGTGTCCTTCGTCGCCGTGCAGGGACAGAAGGGCATGCAAGCCGAGCAGGTGCGGCCGGAGTGACGATGGGCGGTACGCCCCCCACCGTCAGGACACCACGTCCTTCCCCCGGAAGTGCCGAAAGGCCAGGGCAACCAGAACCACCCCATAAGTCGCCGACAAGGCGACCCCCTTCACCACCCCGCCCCACTCCGCATGCGGCTGCAGCAGGTCCGCCCACGCGAACTGCCAGTGCGCCGGCAGCAGCTCCCGCCACGACCCCAGCGCGGTCACCGCGTCCAGGACGTTGCCCACGATGGTCAGGCCCATCGCCCCGCCCACCGCGCCCAGCGGCGCATCCGTGACCGTCGACAGCCAGAACGCCAGCCCGGCCGTGACCAGTTGGCTCGCGAAGACGAACGCCACGGCGGCGGCGAGCCGCCACGTCGCCGTCCCGGCGTCCAGCGTGCCCCCGGTGGGGATCCGCAGCGGGCCCCAGCCGTACGCGGCCGTCCCGGCCGCGAGCGCGACCAGCGGCAGCAGCACCATCGCGGCCGCGCTGAACGCCAGCGCCACGGTCAGCTTGCTCACCAGCAGCCGCCCCCGCGGCACCGGCGCGGCCAGCAGGTACCGCAGCGACGACCAGCTCGCCTCCGACGCCACGGTGTCGCCGCAGAACAGCGCCACCGGCACCACGAGCAGGAAGCCTGCCGAGACGAACAGGCACGTCGCGGCGAAGTTCACCCCGGACGCCGTGGCGGTGTCCATCAGGGTGACCCGCCCGTCGCGCCCGGCCGGCTGCCCGCCGATCGCGAAGGCCGCGATCAGGACGAACGGCAGCACCGCCAGGATCCCCCCGATCACCAGCGTGCGGCGCCGCCGCAACTGCCGTGCCGCCTCCACCCGGAGGGGAAGCGTGCGCCGAGCCCGGTATCCGGGCGCGGCAACCGGCGGTGCGATGCTCATGACGGGCCTCCGATCAGGGTCAGGAACGCGTCCTCCAGCCGCCGGTGCGGCCCGATGCTCGCGACCGGGATCTCCAGCCGGACGAGTTCCACCAGCAGTTCCGGCGCTCGTGCGCCGTCGAGCCGCACCAGCAGCCCCTCGCCGCCGCCGTCGCGCACGGCCGAGGCGACGCCCGGCAGCGCGGCCACCTTCTCCACGGCCGCGTCGGACAGTTCGCCCTCGACGCCGACCAGCAGTGTGTCGCCGGAGCCGGTGATCTCCGCGACCGGGCCCGCGGTGACCAGTTGCCCGCGGTCCATCACGACGAGGTGCGTGCAGGACTGCTCGACCTCGGCCAGGAGATGGCTGGAGACGATGACGGTGCGCCCGGCGGCCGCGTACCGGATCATCACCTCGCGCATCTCCCGGATCTGCGGCGGGTCGAGGCCGTTCGTCGGCTCGTCCAGGATGAGCAGGTCCGGCAGCCCCAGCATGGCCTGGGCGATGGCCAGCCGCTGCCGCATGCCCTGCGAGTACGTGCGCACGGCACGCTCCAGCGCACTTCCGAGGCCGGCGATCTCCAGGGCCTCGTCCACGTGGGCGTCCTCGGCCGGGCGGCCGGTGGCCTGCCAGTACAGGTCGAGGTTGGCCCGGCCGGACAGGTGCGGCAGGAAGCCCGCGCCCTCCACGAACGCCCCGACCCGGGACAGCACGGGGGCGCCCGGCCGGATCGCGTGCCCGAAGACGCGGATCTCACCGCCGTCGGGGCGGATGAGGCCCATGAGCATGCGCAGCGTGGTGGTCTTGCCCGCGCCGTTGGGCCCGAGCAGGCCGAGCACCTGTCCCCGCTCGACGCGGAACGACAGGTCGCGTACGGCGATGGGGGCACCTCCCATGCCGTTAAGGCTATGGGGGAGGTCGGCGGAGCGGGCGTAGCGCTTGCTCAACCCGGTGATCTGCAGGGGCACTTCGGCCAGCTCCGGGTCGGGGGCGGGCGCGGCGTCGCGGCGGCGCCCGGCCAGCAGCACGCCCGCCGCGACGGCCACACCGCCGAGCGGCAGTCCCCACGTCCACCACGGCAGGGCGGCCGAGGCGGTCCGCACCTCGGGTGCCTCCGGCACGCTCAGGCCGCCCGCCAGGGAGACGGTGTACGTGGCCGGTCGGGCGGGCGAGGCGTATGCCAGGTCCGTCGAGGAGAGCACCAGCCGCATGCGGTGCCCCGCCTCGAAGGTGTGGTCGACGGCGGGCAGCCGCAGTTCGACGGTTCTGCCCTGCTTGGCGTCGCCGATGCGGACCGGGGCGACGAGCTGCCCGGGCAACTGCTGCTGCCCGTCCGGCCCGACGTCGTAGACCTTGGCGAAGAGGACGGCCTCACCGGTGTCGGAGGCCACCTTCACCTTGGCGGTCGGCGAGCCGGTCACATGGACGCTCTCGTCCAGCCGTGCGGAGTCGAAACGGGCGTACTGACCGGGGAAGTCCAGGGACATCCCGACCCCGAGCCCGGACAGCTGGGAGACCGCGCCGAGGCCCGGCACGGCGGAGATCGAGGGCGGTGCCGCTCCGGCCGGGTTGCCGAAGGACTGCTCGCGGCCGGTCAGCGGCACCGTGCGCGGGTCGTTGCGCAGCCCGGGGTAGTGGTCGCTGGTCGCGCCGCGCAGCCGGGCCTTGCCGTCGGTGGTGTCGATGCCGCCGGTCCGGCTGACCCGGAAGGCCGGGCCCGTGCCGGTGCTCTCGTCGCCCTTGAGGTAGCGGTCGAACCACGCGCGCGTGCGCTGCTCGATCCGGTCGTTCTCGGTCGAGCCCGCGTCGTGCCCGCCGGCGATCCAGTCGACGGCCACGGGCGCGCCGTTGCGGCGCACGGCCGCGGCCGCGGCGTCGGACTGGCCGAGCGGGAAGAGCGAGTCGCTCTGACCCTGGACGAGCAGTGTGGGCACCTTGATGCGGCCGGCGACGGCGGACGGGCTGCGCCGCTCCAGCAGTTCGCGCGCCGCCGCGTCGGGCCGGCCGGCGACGGCCACGCGCTCGTACATCGCGCACAGCTCCGGCTCGAACCGGCCGCAGCCGCCGGCCTGCGGCTGCGGGCCGGTGCGGGGAGTGATCCCGGTACCGGTCGAACCGGTCGTGAAGAAGATGCCTGCCCAGAGCTTCTTGAAGACGTCGTCGGGGAAGAGCGAGTCGGCCAGGTTCCAGTAGGTGATCTGCGGGGCGATGGCGTCGACGCGCTTGTCGTTCCCGGCGGCGAGCAGGGAGACGGCGCCGCCGTACGAGGCGCCCGCGATGCCGACCCGGGGGTCGCCCGGCGCGTCCAGCTCGACCTCCGGCCGCTCGGCGAGCCAGTCGATCAGCCGGCTCACGTCGGCGACCTCGTGCTCCGGGTCGTTGAGGCCGATGCGTCCGCCCGAGTGCCCGAAGCCGCGCGCGGACCAGGTCAGCACCGCGTAGCCGGACCGTGCCAGCCGCTCGGCCTCGCCGCGCATGTCGTCCTTGCTGCCGCCGAAACCGTGCGCGAGGAGCACGGCGGGCCGGCGGTGGTCCGCGGCGCCGGAGGTGAAGAAGGAGGTGTCGATCCGTGCCCCCGGCATGGACATGAACCGGTCCTCCCGGTGCACCGGGGGATCACCACCGGCGGCCTCCGCCACCGTCCAGGTGCCGATGCCGGCGAGCACGGCGAATGCGCTCACGGCGGCGAGCAGCCGCCGGCGCCCGGGGATGCGCAGTTTCATTCCCGCATGCTAAGCGGTGGCATCCTCCGCCATGTCGGCGAGCCTGGTCACGGTGTTCCAGTTGCGCGCGGTGACGGTCGTGCCCAGGCGGCGCTCGGTGAGCTGCTTGGCCAGCTTCGAGTCCCGGATGCCGGCTGCGCAGTGCAGGTACACGGCACGCTCGCCGAGCGTGAACTCCTCGGGTGCGTACGCCGCCGGGTCGAGGTCCGCCACGGTGGCCGGATCGGCCGGAGCGGACAGGAAGAGCACCAGGAACCGCGCCGGATCGACCTCCTGCCCGGTGAACGGATTGCCGTCGACGATGCGCCGGAGCTCACCCGCTTCGCGCACCAGGCAGGCCACGGACAGCCCGAGCTCCCGGTCGATGGCCTGCTCCAGTCCGGCGGCGAGCGCCCCCTCCCCGGCGTCCGGGTGGGTGAACACGGCATTGCCGCTGTTGAGGTGGGTGCGTACGGAGCCGCAGCCCATGCCGGTGAGCAGATCCCGCAGGGTCTGCATGGGGACACGCTTCTTGCCGCCCACGTTGATACCGCGCAGCAGCGCCACGAACGTTGTCACCCGGTCACGCTACCCCGCGGCACCGACACCCCCTCCGCCGTGCTGCCCCGCTCAGGCGCTGCCGCTCCGCGCCAGCCGCAGCGTGACGATCTCGAACGGCCGCAGGGCAAGGCGGACGGCACCGTCAACCTCCTCCGCCGGCCCCGTCGGCCGCTCCAGCAGGTCGCAGTACGCCACCGTGCCCAGCGGGAAGTCCGCGGCGAGGCGGGCCCGCGCCCGGCCGCCCAGCGACTCGTAGAGGCGGACGACGACGTCACCGCTCCCGTCGTCCGCCAGCTTCACCGCCGACACGGCCACCGCGCCGCGGTCGTCCTCCTCCACCCGTACCAGCGGCGGCACTTCGCCCGCCCCCGGCACCCGGCGCTCGGGCAGGTTGATCGCATACCCCTCGCGCACCGCGTCCGCCACGGAGGCGCCCGGCACCAGCGCGTAGCGGAAGCGGTGCACCCCCTGGTCGGTGCGCGGGTCCGGGAAGCGCGGGGCGCGCAGCAGCGAGAGCCGCACCGTCGTGGTGGTCCCGGTGCCCGCCCCGCGCGCCGTGCGGCTCACGTCGTAGCCGTACGTCGAGTCGTTGACCAGCGCCACGCCCCAGCCCGGCTCCTCCAGGTGGACGAATCGGTGCGCGCAGGCCTCGAACTTGGCCGCGTCCCAGCTGGTGTTGGTGTGCGTGGGCCGGTACAGGTGCCCGAACTGGGTCTCGGCGGCGATCCGCTCGGCATGCACGTCCAGCGGGAAGGCGGCCTTGAGGAACTTCTCCGTCTCGTGCCAGTCGACCTCCGTCTCCACCTCCACCCGGCGCGCCCCGGCCGGCAGGCTGATCCGCTGCTCGACGCGGGAGTCGCCGAAGACACGGACGACGTGCACGCTCCCGTCGTCCGCTGCCCGGAGCGACTCGGTGTCCGTCAGGTCGGTCACCGTGTTCCGGTAGAAGTGGTCGACGTCCCACGCGTCCCACATGTTCGGGAAGTCCTGGTGCAGTTGCAGCAGATTGGCCGTCCCGCCCGGGGCGATCGCCTCCCGGTCCGCCGCCGGGTCGTACACCGAGACCACGAGCCCGCGCCCGTCGACCCCGACCCGCAGCAGGCCGTTGTCCAGCACGAAGCCGCCGCCCTCGCGCGGCCGCGCGGCGGCCGGCGCCGGGGCCGGACCCGCGGGCACCGCCCCGAGCGCCGCGACGCCACCGCGCGCGTGCGGTGCCGCGTTGAAGACCACAGTGCCGTCAGACGTTTTCTCACCGGCCAGCACCGCCAGCGCGTCCGCGATCAGCCCCTCCAGCTCCTGCGCCACCGCCGCATACGTCTGTGCGGCCTCCCGGTGCACCCACGCGATCGACGTGCCCGGCAGGATGTCGTGGAACTGGTGCAGCAGAACGGTCTTCCACAGCCGGTCCAACTGCTCGTACGGATACGGGGATCCGGCCCGTACCGCAGCCGTCGCCGCCCACAGCTCCGCCTCGCGCAGCAGGTGCTCCGAGCGCCGGTTGCCCTGCTTGGTGCGGGCCTGACTGGTCAGCGTCGCCCGGTGCAGCTCCAGATACAGCTCGCCCGCCCACACCGGTGCATCCGCGTACTCCGCGTGCGCCTTGGCGAAGAATGCCGACGGCTTCTCGAAGCCGACCCGCGCCGAACCCTCCAGATCCGTCAGACGCTTCGCCCGCGCCAGCATCTCCCGCGTCGTGCCGCCACCGCCGTCGCCCCAGCCGGTCGGCGCCAGCGAACGCGTCGCACCGCCCTTCTCCTGGAAGTTGCGCACCGCATGCGCCAACTCCCTCCCTGACAGCTGGGCGTTGTAGGTGTCGATCGGCGGGAAATGGGTGAACACCCGGGTGCCGTCGAGGCCCTCCCACCAGAAGGTGTGGTGCGGGAACTTGTTGGTCCGGTTCCAGGAGATCTTCTGCGTCAGGAACCACTTCGACCCTGACAGCCGCACCAGCTGCGGCAGCGCGGCCGAGTAGCCGAACGAGTCCGGCAGCCACACCTCCTCCGTCTCGATCCCGAACTCCTCCAGGAAGAACCGCTTGCCGTGCACGAACTGCCGCGCCAGCGCCTCCGCCCCCGGCATGTTCGTGTCCGACTCCACCCACATGCCCCCGACCGGCACGAACCGCCCCTCCGCGACGGCCTTCTTCACGCGCGCGTACACCTCGGGCCGGTGCTCCTTGATCCAGGCGAACTGCTGCGCCTGCGACATCGCGTAGACGAACTCGGGCTCGTCCTCCAGCAGCGCCGTCATGTTCGCGGTCGTCCGGGCCACCTTGCGCACCGTCTCGCGCAGCGGCCACAGCCACGCCGAGTCGATGTGGGCGTGCCCGACGGCACTGATGCGGTGTGCGGAGGCGTGCGCGGGGGAGGACAGCACGCCCGTGAGCGCCTCGCGCGCCCGGGCCGCCGTGCCGCCCACGTCCTGGAGGTCGACCGCGTCCAGAGCGCGCTCGACGGCCCGCAGGATCTCCCAGCGGCGCGGCGCGTCCTCCGGCAGCTCGTGCATCAGCCCGTCCAGCACCTCCAGGTCCTGCACGAGCTCCCACACCGTGCGGTCGAGGACGGCCAGATCCATCCGGGCCAGCCGGTAGCGGGGCACGTCGTCGGCGGTCTCGCGGTCGCCCAGCTCGGTGGGGGTGAACGGGCGGTAGTCGAGGATCACGGGGTTGGACGAGGCCTCGATGTGCAGCAGCACCGGCTCGCCGCCGCGGGCCCGGTCACTGATGCGCACCCACTGGTTGCGCGGGTTCAGGCCCTTGACGGGGGAACCGTCCGGCCGGTAGACGAGCCCCTCGCACTGGAAGCCCGGCATGTTGTCGTCGAAGCCCAGGTCGAGCAGGGCCTCCACCGTACGGCCCGCCCACTCCTGCGGCACGGCCCTCGACACCGTGAACCAGCTGGTGCCCCAGGGCGGCCCCCACATGGCCCCCGCCCCGACCGGCGTGCGCGGTGCCGCGAGCCCCTCCGCGACGGGGACGGGCTCGCCCGGCGCGTTCCACACGGACACGTCCAGCGGCACCGACTCGGGGTAGACGGCGGGGCGGATGCGTTCGTCCAGCACCCGCTTCAGGCGGGCTTCGGTGATGCTGCGGTCGTTGTGCATCGGGAGTCCTTACCGGGAGGTCGGCCAGCGACGGGTGATGCGAGCAGGGGGCGCGTAGTAGGCATGCCCACAGGTGCCGCAGAGGAAGCGGAAGGTCGGACCGGGGCCTCGTTCACACATCCCGCACCACCACCAGATCCGCAATCCCCCGCGCCGCCAGATACGCCGCATCCCCCGCCCGCTGCGCCAGCACCGAAGCCGGCCGCGCCCCCCGCGCGGCGAGCCGCATCCACGCCTCGAAATACGCCCCACCGGGCGCACACTGCGCCCGCAACAGCGCCTCCTCCGCATCCCCGGCATCCAGCACCAGCCCGACCCTCCGCGGCGCCGCAGCCGCAAAAGGCCGCTCCCGCGCGAACCGCGCCATCACCTTCCCGGCCGGTTTGACCCGCCGGTCATTGGTCAACAGCCCCAGCCCGTACTCCAGTACGGGGAAGTCCGCGAGCCCCCGGTCCACATCGTGCGAACACCACCACGTGATGCCCCACAGGTCCGGACAGTCCAGCGCAGCGGCCACGGTCGCGTCCGTGAACGCCGCCGCCCGCTCGGGCGGAACGTGCGGCGCGGGCGCGCCGACCTCCTGCAGCCACACCGGACGGTGCACGTCCTCGGCCCACGCCTTCGACAGCTCGATCAGATAGGCCGCGTGCTGCTCCGCGGGCGCACCACTGTGCCCGTACCGCTGCGCCGTGCCGTCGAACACCCAGGAGTGCACGGCCGTCATGGCCCCGATCCGGGCCGAGTGCTCCGGCGTGAAGGGGTGGTCGTCGTCGTACCAGGCGATGTCGTACGAGGCGTGCACGTGTGACCGCCCGGGTGCACCCTTCTCGCACGCGTCCAGCATCCGCCGCAGCCATCTTCCGGCCTGTTCGGAGTCGATCCGGTCGGGGTCCGGATGCGGTGCTCCGGAGAACTGATTGATTTCGTTCCCGACGGTCATGCCGAGGAAGTTCGGCCGGCCGGACAGTGCGGAGGCGAGAGCGGAAAGATAGACGGCCTGCGCCTCGACGACGTCGGGGTCGGTGAAGATGTTCCGCCGGTGCCACGTCGTGGTCCACGACGGGACGAAGTCGAAGCTGGACAGATGCCCCTGCAGCCCGTCCACGGCGACGTCCAGCCCCCGTTCCCCGGCCGCCTCCACCAGCTGCACGAGCTGTTCGACCGCGCGCGGTCGCACGAGGGTGCGGTTGGGCTGGAAGACCGGCCAGAGCGGGAAGACGCGGAGGTGGTCCAGGCCGAGGGCGGCGAGGGAGTCGAGATCGGCCCGCACCTCGTCGAGATCGAAGTCCAGCCAGTGGTGGAACCACCCGTGCGTCGGCGTGTAGTTGACGCCGAAGCGAGGAGCGGAAGAAGACATGCAGTGACCTCTCCGTGAGAATTCATGCGAACCCGTGTGAAGGACCAGCCTTGGGGCCGGCCCTTGGATCAGCCCTTCACGGCGCCCTCGCCGACGCCGCGGAAGAAGTACCGCTGGAGGCAGGCGAACATGGCCAGCAGCGGCGCGACCGCGATGACGGTTCCGGCGGCCACCAGCCGGGGGTTCTGCTGGAACGTGCCGTGCAGGAAGTTCAGTCCGACGGTCAGCGTGAAGCGGTCCGGATCGGAGAGAACGATCAGGGGCCACAGGAAGTCGTCCCACGCCCCCATGAAGGCGAAGATCGCGACGACGGCGAGCGTCCCGCGCACCGACGGCAGCGCGATCCGCACGAACCGCTGCCACACGTTCGCCCCGTCGATGACGGCCGCCTCCTCGGTCTCGTACGGCAGGGCGGCGAACGCGTTGCGCATCAGCAGCACGTTCAGCGCCCCGACGGAGCCGGGCAGGACGACGGCGGTGAGGGTGTTGTTGAGGTGCAGGTCCCGCATCATGGTGAACTGCGCGATGATCACCGACTCGACGGGCACCAGCAGCGCCATGACGAACGCGAGCCCCGCGAGCCTGCGGCCCCGGAAGCGCAGCCGGGCCAGCGCGTACCCGGCCATCGAGGCGCCGACGAGATTGGTCAGCACACTGGCGGCCGCCACCTTCACGGAGTTCAGGGCGTAGTCCCAGACCGGGATGATGTCCGCGACCTCGGCGTAGTTGTGCAGGGTGGGGTGCGCGGGCAGGAAACGCGGGGGAGAGGTGTAGATGTCCTCGGTGGTGCTCTTGAGCGAGGTGGACAGCTGCCAGAGGAACGGGCCGACGGCGACGGCCAGTACGGCGAGCATGAGGAGATAGCGCAGCGCCTTCTCCCAGCCGGGCATCCGGTGCTTCATACGTTTTCCCCCCTGCGGTCGGCGCGCAGCACCAGCAGCATCAGCACCAGCGCGACCGCGAAGACGACGAGGGAGAGCGCGGAGGAGTAGCCGGTGCGGCCGTTGAGGCCGGTGCCGGTGCGCTGCACCAGCATCACGAGGGTGGTGTCCTGACCGGCCGGACCGCCGGTCGGCCCGGCCATCAGATAGACCTCCGAGAACACCTTGAACGCCGCCACGGACGAGAGCGCACCGACCAGCACCATGGTCGAGCGGACGGCCGGGACGGTGATGCTGACGAACCGGCGCAGCGCCCCGGCCCCGTCGACGGCTGCGGCCTCGTGCAGTTCGCGGGGGACGTTGGCGAGCGCGGCGAGGTAGACGACCATGTAGTAGCCCAGGCCCTTCCACACCGTCAGCGCCATCGCGCTGAACAACAACAGCCATGAGCCGCCGAGGAAGTCGACAGGTCCCGCACCGAACAGCTGCAGGAGGCCGTTGACCAGCCCGCGGTCGTCGAGCATCCACACCCAGATGAGGGCCACCACGACCACGGAGGCCACGACCGGCGTGTAGAAGGCGGAGCGGAAGAAGGCGACGCCGGGGATCTGCTTCTGCACCAGCAGCGCGAGCAGCAGCGGCAGCAGGACCGTGAACGGCACGACGAGCACGACGTACAGGGTGCTGTTGCGCAGCGCCACCCAGAACTGCTCGTCGTGGAGCATGTCCCGGAAGTTCTCCAGCCCGGTCCACCGGCCGGGAGCGAGGGTGCGGGCGTCGGTGAATGCCTTGCCGAGAGTGGTGAGAAAGGGGTAGAGACTGAAGGCGGCGACGACGGCGAGACCGGGCAGCAGGAAGAGCCAGGGGCTGACGGCCCGGTGGGTGCGGACGCTCATGGCCATCAACCCTGCTTGAGCAGCTTGTTGCTCTGTGCCACCGCGTCGTCGAGCGCCTGCTGCGGGGACTTCTTTCCCTGGAGCGCCTTGGCGACCTCGTTCTTCAGAATCGTCTTCATCTCGTCGCTCATCACGACCGGCGTGTAATTCACCGCGCCCTTCAGCATCTTCGCGGAGGCCACCCGGACCCGCCCCTCGTCGGTGCCGTCGTCCCGTGTCCAGTACGGGTCCTCCAGCGAGCCCTGCGTGCTCGGGAAGACGGCCACCTTGTGGGCGAACTCCTCCTGGTTCTTCCGGTCGGTGACGAAGTGGGCGAAGGCGATGGCCGCCGCCTTGTGCTTGCTGTGCTGCCCGACCGCGAGGCCCATCACGTACATGTTGGGCCTACCGGTGTTGTTGGGCGCGTCGGTGATACCCAGATTCCGGTAGAGGCTCGGGGCGTTCTGCTTGAACGTGCCGAGGTCGTGGGCGCTCCCGGGATTGATGGCGACCTTCTGCTCCAGGAATTTCTGGCCCGCCCTTTCCGGAGTGCTGTTGAGCGCCTGCGGGTCGAGCCCGCCGTTGCGGTACAGCTCCCGGTACCGGGTGAGGAGTTCGACGCCCTTCGGCTCGTTGTAGGTGAAGGCCGTGGCGTCGTCGTTGGTCAGGCGCACCCCGTAGCGGCCGAAGTCCTCGATGGTCGGGCTGCTCGCCAGCGTCGCGATCCTGCCGCCCGACTGCCGGGAGATCCGCTCGGCGCAGTCGAACAGCTCGGCATAGCTCTTCGGCGGCTTCTCGGGATCCAGGCCGGCCTGCTTGAAGAGGTCCTTGTTGTAGAAGAGCGGCCCGGTGTTGAGATACCAGGGGAAGGCGTACGCGCCCCCGAGCCCGGGCAGTTCGTTGCCCTTCCACGCCTCGGGCGTGTAGTCGTTCTTGAAGGCCGCTGCGGCTTTCTCCCGGTCCAGGTCGACGAGGAGTCCCGCCTTGGCGAGGGGGTGGGCGAGGTCGGGCGAGACGTTCACGACGTCCGGCAGCGTGCCGCCGCCCGCGTCGGCGCCGAGTTTCTCCGCGTAGTTCTCGGCGGGCTGGTCCAGCCAGCGGACCGTGACGCCCGGGTGCGCCTTCTCGAACTCCTTGACCAGGCCGTCGAAATAGTCCTTGAAATTGGCCCGCAGATTCCAGGTCTGGAAGGTGATGCCGCCCTCGACCTTGCCGTTCGCGTCGGATCCCCCTCCGCCGCCACCGGTTCCGCAAGCGGTGAGCGTCAGGGCGGAGGCCAGGAGGACTGCAGAGGCGGGGACTGCTCTGCGGAATCGGGATGCGGTCATGGCCGGCGGAGCTCCTTCGATCCGGTGAACGGGCCGGGAGGTGCGGTCAAAAGGTGCACCCCGAAGGGGAGTTGCGTCAATACTTCCGTCGAGGACTAATGCGCTTTAGTGTGAAGCCGCCACAGCGCAGCAGCGCTTCAGGAAGGCACCCGTCATGCACCGCACTCCGGCCCGCCGCCGCCCGACGATCAAGGACATCGCACGCCGCGCCGGCGTCTCCGAGAGCGCGGTCTCCTTCGCCCTCAACGGCCGCCCGGGGGTGTCCGAGGCGACCCGCAGCCGGGTGCGCCGCGTCGCCGAACAGCTCGGCTGGCAGCCCAGCACCGCAGCCCGCGCCCTGTCCGGCGAAGGTGCTGCCACCGTCGGCCTGGTCCTTGCCCGGCCCGCCCGCACGCTGGGCGTCGAATCCTTCTTCCTCCGCCTGGTCTCCGGGGTGCAGGAGGTCCTCTCGGCCCACGGACTCGGGCTGCTCTTCCAGGTCGTGGAGGACGTCGGGGCCGAGTGCGCGGTCCACCGCCGCTGGTGGGCCGAGCACCGCGTGGACGGCGTGCTCGTCGTCGACCCCCGCGCGGCCGATCCCCGCCCCGCGCTGCTGGACGAACTCGGCCTGCCCGCCGTGATCGTCGGCGCACCGGACGACGTCGGCCGGCCGCTCCCGGAGCACGGCGCGATCTCCACCCTCTGGGCCGACGACACCGGGGCGATGGCCTCCGTCGTCGATCACCTGCATGCGCTCGGCCACCGCCGCATCACGCACATCGCGGGCCTGCCCGAACTCGCCCACACCCGGCGCCGGATGGCCGGCCTGCGGGCCGAGGCCGAGCGCCGCGGCCTGCCCGAGGTGCGGTCGGTGACCACCGACTACTCCGACACCGAGGGCGCCGAGGCCACCCGCCGGGTGCTGGCCGCACCACGGCCGCCGACCGCGCTCGTCTACGACAACGACGTCATGGCCGTGGCCGGTCTGGCCGTCGCCGCCGAGCGCGGCGTGCCCGTACCCGGCGGGCTGTCCATCGTCGCCTGGGACGACTCCGTGCTCTGCCGCAGCACCCACCCCGCGCTCACGGCACTCGCACGCGACACCGCGGCCTTCGGCCGGCACGCGGCCGAGGAACTCGTCGCCCTCCTCGCGGGTGGCCCGGCGCGCTGCGTGCAGGACGTGACGCCGCGCCTGCTGGCCCGGGACTCGACTGCACCGCCAGGGAGTTGAGGGCCCCGGGAGACTTGAGGGATTCCAGAGAGAACGCTTGTCGTGTCAATGCCAAAAATTAACCTTCGACATCTACCCGCGTAAACTCCGCCGGTCGCATCATGGGCCGTGCGCGCCCCCGGGCGTCCCGCACGCCCCCCACTGCCCATGCACACGACCGGAGTCGGCATGCCCTTACCTCACCCTGCCCGCCAGGCCGCCCTCTCGGCAGGCGCCCTGCTGCTGTCCTCGATAACGGCCCTGGCCGCCCCCGGCGCCGCCCTGGCCGCCCCCGCCGCATCCTCCCTCCTGGTCTTCCCGGACCAGGACCACAC
Source organism: Streptomyces sp. AM25 (assembly GCF_058146165.1). NCBI lineage: Bacteria > Bacillati > Actinomycetota > Actinomycetes > Kitasatosporales > Streptomycetaceae > Streptomyces > Streptomyces sp. AM25. The sequence continues at coordinate 340,050 of NZ_JBKIWN010000003.1, forward strand.
CGCCGTCTACGACTTCATCGGCTCGGCCGCCAAGTCGGTGGACATGACGATGTACGAACTGAGCGACACCAAGGTCGTCGACACGCTGGTGAGCAAGAAGAAGGCCGGCGTGAAGGTCCGCGTCATCCTCGACGCCAAGCGCACCGCGAAGAACAGTGCGGCCTACAAGGCCCTCAAGTCCGCGGGCGTGGGCGTGGTGTACTCCTCCTCCGAGTACGTCTTCACCCACCAGAAGACCATCACCGTGGACGGCGCCAAGTCCCTGATCCTGACGGGGAACCTGGACTCGACGTACTACACGAGCAGCCGCGACTACGGCGTCTTCGACACCGACGCCGCCGACGTCGCCGCTGTGGAGAAGGTCTTCGACGCGGACTATGCCAAGACCGCGGTCACCCCCTCCGACGGCGACCACCTCGTCTGGTCCCCGACCGACTCGGAGGACCGCCTGCTGGCGCTGATCAAGGGCGCCCAGCACACCCTGGACGTCCAGGAGCTCGAGTTCGGCGACAGCAACCTGGTCGACGCGATCGTGGCGGCGGAGCACCGTGGCGTCACCGTCCGCGTGGTCGGCATGAACCCCGACAGCTACGGCACCTACTTCGACCAGGTCAAGGAAGCGGGCGGCAAGGTCGTCACGTTCTCCTCGACCAAGGGCCTCTACCTCCACGCCAAGGCGATCGTCGCCGACGACGGCACCTCGACGGCCAAGGTCTTCGCGGGCTCGGAGAACTTCTCCGACAACTCGCTCAACAACAACCGCGAGCTCGGCCTGATCGTCAACAGTGCGGATGTACTGAACGGCATCGAGGCGACGTTCAAGAAGGATTTCGCGGACGGGACGCCGTACTAGGGGTTCCGGCGCTCGGCCGCTGACGGGCCCGCACCTGGCAGACTGCAGCCGGGAGGCGATTGCGTTGGACATCCACCCCGTCCTGGTGACCGGCGTCGGCGGCAACGTCGGAGGAGTCGGCAGAACGGTCGTCGACGGCCTGCACGCCGCAGGCGTGCCGGTCCGGGCCCTGCTGCACCACGACGACGAACGGGCCTCGGCCCTGCGGGCCGTGGAGGGCGTCGACGTGGTCGTCGGCGACCTCACCCGCGGCGCGGACGTCGTGAACGCGCTGGAGGGCTGCCGCCGCGCCTACTTCGGGATGAGCGTGTCGCCGGCATACCTGGAGGCCGCGACGACGGTCGCGGCGGCCGCCCGCGACGGCGGCCGTCTCGACCTGCTGGTGAACATCTCGCAGATGACGGTCTCGCAGATGGACCTCACCAGCACCGCCGAGTCCCGCCAGCAGCGCCAGCACTGGCTCGCCGAGCAGGTCCTCGACTGGTCGGGCGTCCCGGTCGTCCACGTCCGGCCCACGGTCTTCATGGAGAACCCGCTCTTCGCCCGCATCGCTGTGGCCTCGATCCTACGCGACGGCACGATCCGCCTCCCGTTCGGTGCGGCCCGCACCTCCCCGGTCTCGGCGCGCGACGTGGCGGACGTCATCACCCGCCTCCTGCTCGACCCGGCCCCGCCCACGGGCCGGGTCTACGAGCTGACGGGGGCGGCCTCTCGCGACATGACGGCCGTGGCGGCCGAACTCTCGACGATCCTGGGCCGCCCCGTGACGTACGTGGACGTGCCGTACGAGGAGTGGCTGGAGCGCGACTTGAGGCCGCTCGACCTGCCGCCGCACGTGTTCGACCACATCGCCACGATGGCCCGGCTGCACGGGGAGAACCGCTACGACCGGGCCACGAACGACGTGGCCGAGCTACTGGGCCGGCCCCCGCGGGGGTTCGACAGCTTTGTGCGGGAGACGCCGGGGTTGCGTGACCTCGGAGCACGGCAATGAACATCCGCGGCATGACCGACCGCCGCGAGATCGCCAGCAGCGGCTCGCTCGAGCGAGGCTCAGCCTGATTCCCCCCGCCCCGCGCGGAGGAACCGGCACAGGATGAGCCGGAGGGTGGGCAGTTGCTCGGCAGGCTTGAAGGCCGGGTCGCCGGCCGCACTGGTGTAGAGGGAGGCGACCATGGCCAGGACCCACGAGGCGGCGCCCTCCGGGTCCAGATCGGGGTCGACCTGGCCGGCGGCGGCCGCCTTTCTGATCAGTGCGGCGACCGCGGCGTGTTCCTCGGCGTTGCTGCGGCTCAGCACGGCTTCCAGCTCGGGATCCCGGTACGCCTGAACCATCGCCTCCATGACCAGCGGCGGCGCCAGCGGCTCCGCCGCCGGTGCGGCAAGGAGGTCGACGACGTCCAGCAGCGCTCGCCACGGGTCCTCGTCGTTCTGAGCCTGCACCAGGCGCTCGGCCTTGCCGTCCTGGTCGCCCTCGAAGAGGGCGAGGAAGACGGCCCTCTTGTTGGGGAAGTAGTGGAAGAGGTTGCCGGCGCTCATGCCGGCCGCCTTGCAGATCTCGGCCGTCGTGGTGCGCTCGAAGCCCTTGGTGGCGAAGAGCACCGTCGCGGTGTTCACGATGTGCTGCTTCCGCGCCTGGTGCTTGGCCGGGTCGACCGTCCTCATGACGTCCTTTCCGTCTGGGTCTGCGGTCAGAGACTACGCCCCGGCAGCAGTCGGCCTCATTAATAGACTGAGTGCTCGGTTTATGATTGGGTCGCTTCAACCGCCCCGCCCGGGCCGGTTCGTGAGAGGAATGCACCGTGGACACCGCACGACACCGCCGGCTGTTACCGGCACTGGGACTGTTGCTGCTCTCGCCGGTCTGTGCCGAGTACCTGATCGGCTACGACCAGATCATCGGCCGCCCGTGGGAGTTGCTGGCCGGGCTGCTCATCCTCGCCCCGCTCTACGGCACCGTGGCCGTGATGATCCGCGAGGCCGCCCGCCGGACCGGGCGGGGCCGGCCGACGATCCTGCTGCTGAGCGCGGCATTCGGACTCGTCCAGGCCGGACTGATCGACCAGAGCCTGTTCAACCCGCACTTCGTCGACGAGCCCTCCTGGGACCGGGGGTGGTCGTCCACCTTCCTCCCCCTTCCGGGCATCAGCCTCCAGCACACGGTGAACTTCCTTGCGGGCCACGTGATCTGGAGCTTCGCCGCACCGATCGCCGTGGTCGAATCCCTCGCCCCGCGGCTTGCCGACCGCCCGTGGCTGCGCCGGGGCGGCATGGCCGTGATGGCCTTGCTGTACTGCCTCGGTGCCGCGGTCATCTTCAGGGAGCACACCAAGAAGTTCATGGCGAGCCCCGTCCAACTCGGCGTCACCGCAGCCATCGTGCTGGCCCTCGTCGCAGCCGCCTTCACGCTGCCGCGCCGCAGGGGGCCGCTGCCCGGGCGGGTACCGCCTCCGTGGCTGACTGCCGGCATCGCCGTGGTGCTGCTGGCCGTCCATCAGTTGGTTCCTTCGACCTGGGCAGGGGTCGCCCTGGACGTGCTGACCCTGTCACTCGGTGCCGGTCTGCTGCTGCGGTGGTCGAGCCGGGCCCGGTGGGGGCGTGTCCACGTCCTGGCCGTCAGCGGCTCGGCCCTGGTGGTGAACACGGGCCTGTCGTTCGTCGTCGACCCCAACGGACGCGTGGAGTACGCCGCGAAGTACGCGGCCAATGCGGCGTTGATGCTGGGCGTGCTGGCCCTGCTGGCGGCAGCACGCCACCAGTTGCGCCGGGCCGGGACCACGGCGGACGACCTGTGACGAGAGTCCGGCTGCGAGGACGGGCGCGTCCGCGCCCGAGTGGCGGGCGGCGCACGAATGGCCTCGCCACCCCCCACCCCCATGACCACCCCTTTGCATACTGTTTAATTGCGATTGGTTCGCAATAGCAATTGATCTTGAGCAGAGGTGTGGGGCATGACGGCCCGGTCCATACGGGGAGTGGCCGCCACGGCCACGGCAGTTGCACTGGTGGCAGGAACCGCAACGGCCTGCTCGGCCCCCGGCGGGAGCGGCGCGGCGGCCAAGGACTCCCTCGTCGTCGGCCTCGCCAACGAGCCCGAGACGCTCAGCCCCCTCCTCGGCTACGGCAAGGACGGCAACTCCAAGATCTTCGACGGTCTGCTGCGCCGCGACGCGGACATGAAGCTCCAGCCGGCGCTCGCCGCGGAGCTGCCGGCCGTCACCGACGACGGCCGCACCTATACCTACCGGCTCCGCAAGGGCGTCACGTTCAGCGACGGCAAGCCGTTCTCCGCCGCGGACGTGGTCTTCACCTACCGGACCATCCTGGACGAGAAGACCAACAACGCCGCCAAGGGCGAGCTCGACGCCATCGACCAGGTCACCGCCGACGGCGACGACACCGTCGTCTTCCGCCTCAAGTACCCCTACGCACCCTTCGCCGAGCGCACCGTCCTGCCGATCGTCCCCGAGCACGCGGCCAAGGGCCAGGACGTCAACACCGGCTCCTTCAACACCGCACCGGTCGGCACCGGCCCGTACGTCCTCACCGGCTGGAGCAAGGGCGAGAAGCTCACCTTCAAGGCCAACCCCGGCTACTGGGGCGGCAGGCCCAAGGTCGAGAAGCTCACCATGGCGATCATCAAGGACGACGACGTCCGCGCCACCCGGCTGCGCTCCGGCGACCTCGACGGCGCCATCCTGCCGCCCAACCTCGCCAAGGGCTTCAAGGGCGACGGCTCCAAGGTCACCCTCACCGCCCGGACCACCGACTTCCGCGGCGTGACCCTGCCGACGGCCGGCAAGGTCACCGGCGACCCCGCCGTGCGCCGGGCCCTCGATCTCGCCGTCGACCGCAAGGCCATGGTCGACAAGCTGCTCGACGGCGCGGGCCGGGCCGGCTACGGGCCCGTCCCCACCGACAGCGAGTGGTTCGCCAAGGGCACCGAACGCGCCCACGACCTCGACAAGGCGAAGCAGCTGCTGGACGAGGCGGGCTGGAAGCCCGGCGACGACGGCATCCGCAGCAAGGACGGGCACAGCGCGAAGTTCACGCTGTGGTCCCCCGCGGGCGACAAGCTCCGGCAGGAGCACGCCCTCGCCTTCGCCTCCGACGCCAAGAAGGCGGGCATCAAGGTCGAGGTGCAGAGCGGTGCGTGGGAGGTCATCGAGCCGCGCATGAAGGACGACGCGGTCCTCGCGGGCGGCGGCAACCCTGCCGACCCGGACTTCGACCTCTACAACCTGCTGCACTCCTCCCTCGCCCTCGACGGCTTCAACAACATGGCCGCCTACCGCAACGCCGACGTCGACAAGGCCCTCGAAGAGGGCCGGCGCAGCGGCGACAAGGACGCCCGCAAGGCCGCCTACGACAAGGTCCAGCGCGGCCTCGCCGACGACCCCGGCTACACCTTCCTCACCCACGTCGACCACCTCTACGTGATGAAGGACGGCTGGAAGGACCTCACCACGCAGGTCGAGCCGCACGACCACGGCCTCGGTGCCGGCCCCTGGTGGAACGTCGAGGCCTGGCAGCCCAAGAAGTGACCGCCCGCACCGCCCGCACCACTGTCCCCTGGGGGCCGATGGCCCGTATGGCAGGGCGGCGGCTGCTGGCCGCCGTCCCCGTGCTCGCCGTCGTGACCTTCGGCGTCTTCGCCGTCGCCGCCGCCGCCTCCCCCTTCGACCCGGCCAGGGCCTACGCCGGGTCCTCAGGACTCAGCGCGGGACAGGAGGTTCTCGCGCAGTTGCGCGAGAACCTCGGCGCCGACCGGCCGTTCGCCGCGCGCTGGTGGGACTGGCTCACCGCCGCCCTTCGCGGCGACCTCGGTCAGTCCGCCTCCCTGCGGCAGCCGGTGGCCCAGGCCATCGCCGAACGCATCGGCTGGTCCGTCCTGTTGTGCGGCGTCGCGTTCGCCCTGGCCGTGGTGGTGGGCACCGCGCTCGGCGTGCTCGCCGGACGGCGGCGCGGCAGCCGGTTCGACCGGGCCGTCAGCTCGCTCTCGTACGTCCTCGAAGCCGCACCGCCGTTCTGGCTGGGGCTGCTGGCGGTCTGGTTCTTCGCCCTCCGGCTGGGCGTGCTCCCGGCCGGAGGCCTCACCGACACCGGAAGCGACACCACCACGGCCGGACAGGTCGCCTCGCACCTGGTGCTCCCGGCCGCCGTCCTCGCCGTCACCCAGCTCCCGTGGTTCGTGCTCTACGTGCGCCAGGGCGTCGGCGACGCGCTGGAGGAGGACCCCGTCCGCGGCGCACGGGCCCGCGGCCTGCACGAGCGCACCGTCCTCCTCGGCCACGCCCTGCGCTCCGGACTGCTGCCCGTCCTCACCCTCGTCGGCTCCCGGGTGCCCGAACTGATCACCGGGGCGCTGCTGGTGGAGACCGTCTTCAGCTGGCCCGGCATCGCCTCCGCCACCGTGGAGGCCGCCACGAGCGTCGACTTCCCGCTGCTGGCCGCCCTCACGGTGCTCGCCACGGCGGCGGTCCTCGCCGGCAACCTGCTGTCCGACCTGCTGTACGGGCTCGCCGACCCGAGGGTGGGGTTCGATGGCTGACACCGCACGGCACCCCGGACCCTCGGCGGGCGTCCGCCTCTCCGCCGCCCTCCTCGCGGCCGTCGTGGCGGTGGCACTGCTGGTCCCCCTGGCCGTCCCGCTGGACGAACAGGCCGTGGACCTCGGCGCCAAGCTGCTGCCCCCGTCCTGGTCCCACCCCTTCGGCACCGACGAGGTCGGCCGCGACCTGCTGCTGCGCTGCGTCTACGGGCTGCGGGTCTCCCTGCTCGTCGGCGTCGTCGCCGCCCTCACCGCCACCCTCATCGGCACCGCGGTCGGCGCGCTGGCCGGTGCCCTGGGCGGCTGGACGGACCGCGTGGTGATGCGCGTCGTGGACACCTTCTCCTCCGTGCCGCACCTGCTGCTCGGCGTCTTCGTCGTGGCCATGTTCCGCCCCGGCGTCTGGCCGGTGATCGCGTCCGTCGCACTCACCCACTGGCTGTCCACCGCGCGGATCGTGCGCGCCGAGGTGCTCTCGCTGCGCTCCTGTCCGTACATCGACGCGGCCGTCTCGGGCGGCGCGTCCCGCCGGCGCGTCCTGGCGCGGCACCTGCTGCCGGGCGTGCTGCCGCAGGCGGGACTGGCGGCGGTCCTGATGGTTCCGCACGCCATCTGGCACGAGTCCGCGCTGTCCTTCCTCGGACTCGGCCTGCCCGCGCACCGGGCCAGTCTCGGCACGATGGTCCAGAGCGCACGCGGCTCCCTGCTCGCGGGCGACTGGTGGCCGACGCTCTTCCCGGGCCTGTTCATCATCGTCCCGACCCTGGCGATCGCCGCCCTGGCCGGTGCCTGGCGGGAACGGCTGAACCCGCGACGGCGATCGGAGCTGACGCTGTGACCCCGACGCCATCCGGCGGGCCCGTCCTGTCCGTCCGCAGCCTCTCCGTCCGCTTCCGCATGCGCGGCGGCCGGCACGTCGCCGCCGTCACCGACGCGTCCTTCGACCTCCGGCCGGGGGAGTGCCTGGTGCTGGTGGGGGAGAGCGGCTGCGGCAAGTCCATCCTCGCCTCGGCCCTGTTGGGGCTGCTGCCCGGCAACGCCGAAACCGCCGGACGGGCCTTCCTCGGCGGCCTCGACCTGCTCGCCGCCGACGAGCGCACGCTCGCCCGTACGGTACGGGGCCGGCGCATCGGGCTCGTACCGCAGAGCCCGTCCGCGCACCTCACGCCGGTCCGCACCGTGCGCGCGCAGCTGGAGGAGACCGTGCGGGAGCTGACCGGCACCCGCAGGTCCGGGCTGCGGGCCGCGGCCGAGGCCGCCGCCGCACGCGCCGCGTTCCCCGCGGACCACCTCGACCGTTACCCGCACCAGCTCTCCGGCGGCCTCGCCCAGCGCGCCGCCACCGCCCTCGCACTCGTCGGCGACGCGCCGCTGCTGCTCGCCGACGAGCCGACCACCGGCCTCGACCGCGACCTCGTCGACCGCACGGTCGACGAACTGCGCCGTCACACGGACGCGGACGTCCGCGCCCTGCTGATGATCACGCACGACCTCGCGGCGGCCGAGCGCATCGCGGACCGCGTCGCCGTGATGTACGCGGGCCGCATCGTCGAACTCGCCGACGCCACCGCCTTCTTCGGCACCCCCGGCCCCCGCCACCCCTACGCCCGCGGCCTGCTGGACGCCCTGCCCGAGCGCGCGTTCACGCCCATCCCCGGCATGCCCCCGGAACTCGGCGACCTGCCCGCCGGCTGCGCCTTCGCCGCCCGCTGCACGGACGCGACGGCCGCCTGCGGGACGGTCCCGGCGCTCACGGACGGCGTGGCCTGTCACCGTCCCCGGCAGCGGGAGGCCGCCGATGCTTGAACTGTCCCGGATCACCGCCGGATACGACCGGCGCGCGCCGGTCGTGCGCGACGTGTCCCTGACCGTCGACGACGGCGAAGCCGTCGGCCTGCTCGGCCCCAGCGGCTGCGGCAAGTCCACGCTCGCCCGCGTGGCCGCACTGCTGCACCGCCCGGACGCGGGCACGGTCGTCATCGACGGCACGCCCGCCCGCGGCTGGCGCCACCGCGCCCCGCGCGAACAGCGCACCGCATTCGGCGTCGTCTTCCAGCAGCCCCGGCTGTCCGCCGACCCACGGCTGCGCCTGGCCGACCTCGTCGCCGAACCGCTGCGCGCGACGGGCCGGAAGGCGGAAGCAGCGGAAAAGGTGGAGGACTTGGCCCGCGCCGTGGGTCTCTCGACGGACCTGCTGGCCCGCCGCCCGCACGAGGTCAGCGACGGCCAGCTCCAACGCGCCTGCCTGGCCAGGGCGTTGTCGCTCCGGCCGCGCTGGCTCATCTGCGACGAGATGACGGCGATGCTGGACGCATCGACGACGGCGGCGCTGGTGGGGGTGGTGGAACGCTACCGCGAGGAGACGGGGGCGGGTCTGCTGTCGGTGAGCCACGACCGGATGCTGCTGGGCCGCTGGTGCGACCGGGTGGTGGAACTCGGCCCGTCCGGGGGAGTGTGAGGACGAGCGGCGGTGGCCGCGAAGAGGGGCGGACCCCCTAGCCCCGCGACCCCGTCCCGGCCGCCTCACGCACCGCGGAGGTGCCCCGCGCCGCAATCCGTGACGACTTCGGCGCCGCGCGCCGCACCGTCGCCACCGCAACCCCCGCCAGCACCAGGACGCCGCCCGCAACGGCCCCGGCCCCGGGCGCATTGCCGAAGGCCACCGCGTCCAGTCCCAGCGCAGCCACCGGCACCGCGTACAGCACCAGCGCCGCGGTGGACGCGGTCGTGGCCCGCAGGGTCCGCGACCAGGTCCAGAACGCCATCGCCGTGCACCCGAGTCCCAGCCACACCACGGCCGCCGTGCGCTGCCCCTCCGCGGCCGCGACCTGTCCGACCGCGCCCGGCGCGAGCGGCAGGAGCGGCAGCAGCCCGAAGAGGCTGCCGTAGAAGACGCATTCGGCGCCGGAGTACTTCTTCAGCAGCGGCTTCTGCAGCGCGAACGACGTCGCCTGCGTCGCGGCGGCGGCGATCACCATGAGCGCCCCCACGAGCGAACCGTTTCCGCTGCCCGACGTGAAGGCGACCAGCAGCGCACCGCTCAGTGCGACGCCCAGCCCCATGATCCCGCGGACACCGGGGCGGTCGCCGAGGAAGGCCATGCCCAGGATCGTCGTGAAGACCGGCGACGCGGCGATCAGCATGGCCGCGGTACCCGCCTCCACGCTCTTCTCGCCGAAGCACAGCAGGACTTGATAGGCCGTCATGCCCGTGATGCCGAACGCCGCCATCCGCAGCGCGTCGGCGCGCTGCAGCCGGCCGATCTTCCCGAGGGCCAGGAACGGCAGCAGCAGGAGCACCGTGATGGTGATCCGCAGCAGGGCGACCGTGGCCGGCGAATAGTCCGGCAGGGCCATGCGGATCGCGGGGAAGGCGGATCCCCACAGCACGGCCGTCGCGGCCATCGGTATCCAGGGAGTCGTCGTGCGCGGTGTCACCGTCATATCCCGGAAATTAACAACGCGAGATCTATAAGGCAAATAATGAATTCTATAACGATCTCAAAGAAACTCTTCTATAGCCTCCGGACCAGCGGGAACGGCAGCGTCTCCCGGATCGACAGGCCCGTCAGGAACATCACCAGCCGGTCCACCCCGATGCCCAGCCCGCCCGTCGGCGGCATCGCGTATTCGAGCGCGCGCAGAAAATCCTCGTCCAGCTCCATCGCCTCGGGGTCGCCGCCCGCCGCCAGCAGCGACTGGGCGGTCAGCCGCCGGCGCTGCTCGACGGGATCGACCAGCTCGGAATAGGCCGTGCCGAGCTCCGTGCCGAAGGCCACGAGGTCCCAGCGCTCGGCGACGCGCGGGTCCTGCCGGTGCGGGCGGGTGAGCGGCGAGACGTCGGTGGGGAAGTCCTTGTAGAAGACGGGCAGCGTGGTGCGCTCCTCCACCAGCCGCTCGTACAGCTCCAGCACGATGGCCCCGTGACCGTGCTCGTGCCGGTGCGGCACCCCCACCAGGTCGCAGTGCCGGCGCAGCACCTCCACGGGGGTGTCCGGGCCGACCTCCTCCCCGAGCGCCTCGGAGAGCGAACCGTAGACCGTCCGCACCGGCCACTGCCCCGAGATGTCGTACTCGACCGGCTTCCCCGTGCCCCCCTCCGCCCGCAGCGCGACGGCCGCGCCGTTGGCCGCGACGGCCGCGGCCTGGATGAGTTCGCGTGTGAGGCCGAGCATCACGTCGTAGTCGGCGAAGGTCTGGTACGCCTCCAGCATCGTGAACTCGGGATTGTGCTTGTACGAGACCCCCTCGTTGCGGAAGGTGCGGCCCAGCTCGAAGACCTTCTCCAGCCCGCCCACGCACAGCCGCTTCAGATACAGCTCGGGCGCGATCCGCAGGTAGAGGTCGAGGTCGTACGCATTGATGTGCGTGGTGAACGGGCGCGCGTTGGCGCCGCCGTGCACCTGTTGCAGCATCGGGGTCTCGACCTCCAGGAAGCCCCGGTCGAGGAGCCCCTGGCGCAGCGCCCGCACGGCCGCGCTGCGGGCCCGTACGGTGGCGCGCGCCTCCGGCGAGACGGCCAGGTCCACGTAGCGCATGCGCACCCGGGTCTCCGGGTCGCTGAGACCGTGCCGCTTGTCGGGCAGCGGGCGCAGGCACTTGGCGAGCATCCTGAAACCGCTGACGAAGACGGTGAGTTCGCCGCGGTCCGTGGTGCCGATCTCGCCCTCGGCCTCGATGTGGTCGCCCAGGTCGACGTGCGCGGCGAACCGGCGCAGGCACTCCGTGCCCGAGACGTCGCGGGTGAAGGCCAGCTGCAGATCGCCGGACCAGTCGCGCAGGACGGCGAAGGCGATCCCGCCGTGGTTGCGGGTCAGCAGCAGGCGCCCGGCGACCGTGGCCCGTTCGCCCGTGCGCGACGCGGCCGGCAGCCCGCCGTGTGCTGCGCGGATCTCGCCGAGCGTGTGCGTGCGGCGGGCGTCGACGGGGTACGGGTCGACGCCCGCCGCACGCAGCCGCTCCAGCTTCCGCCGCCGCACCCGGACCTGTTCGGGCAGGCCGGCGAGCTCGTCCGCCTCGGTGGCCGGGCCGGCCTCCGTGCCTTCGGCCAGGCCGAGTTCGGCGAGCGGAGGCAGCCCCTCCGTCGACAACGGCAGGGCGGCGCTCTTCGGACGGCCGCGGCCCCACATCTTGCCCAGGCTCGGCACGGCCACGAAGCCCTCGGCGATGCCCGAGGCCAGACCGATCCGGGCGAGGGCCCCCGCATCCGCGTAGCACAGGAAGCGCGGGTGCCACTCGGGGTTGTACTTGACGTTCGAGCGGTAGAGCGCCTCCAGCTGCCACCACTTGGAGAAGAACAGCAGCAGCCTGCGCCACAGCCGCAGCACCGGACCCGCCCCGATGCGCGCCCCCTCCTCGAAGGCCGAGCGGAAGACGGCGAAGTTCAGCGAGATGTTCTTGATGCCGAACTGTCCCGCCTGCGCGCACAGTTGCGCCACCATGAACTCCATGATGCCGTTGGGTGCGGCACGGTCGCGGCGCATCACGTCCAGGGAGACCCCGTCGGAGCCCCAGGGGACGAAGGACAGCAGCGCGATCATCGTGCCGTCCTGGTCGAAGGCCTCGACCAGCAGGCAGTCCCCGTCGTCCGGGTCGCCCAGCCGCCCCAGCGCCATCGAGAAGCCGCGCTCGGTCTCGGTGTCCCGCCAGGCGTCCGCGCGCCGGATGACCTCGCCCATCTCCTCGTCGCCGAGCGCCGAGTGGCGCCGGACGCGGGTGGTCGCGCCCGTGCGCGCGACCCGGTTCACCGCCTGCCGCGTCACCCGCATCTCCCGGCCCTCGAGGTCGAAGGTCGCGACCCGCAGGATGGCCTCGTCGCCCAGCTGCAGCGCACCGAGCCCCGAGCGCGCGAAGGCCCGCGCGCCCTCCTCGCCGGCACCCATCACGGCGGGCTGCCAGCCGTAGCGGCCGGCGACCTCGAGCCAGGCGTCGATCGCCGGGGTCCACGCCTCGGGGTCGCCCAGCGGATCGCCCGAGGCCAGGCACACCCCGGCCTCGACCCGGTAGGTGACGGCGGCCTTGCCGCTGGGGGAGAAGACCACGGCCTTGTCACGGCGCGTCGCGAAGTAGCCGAGGGAATCGCGGCCGCCGTACCGGCGCAGCAGCGCGCGGATGCGCGACTCCTCGTCGTTGTGCAGGGACGCCTCCAGGCGCTGCGAACGGAACAGCGCCATGGCCCCGTTGAGCAGCGCCAGCGCGCCGAACAGGCCGAGGAGGAAGTACAGCCAGTGCGGCGGGTGCCCGGTGAAGTGCCGGTTGCTCACCAGGCCGCCGCACACCTTGTTGGTGACGAAGAGCAGCCGGTTGCCGCCGCCGCGCTCCAGCGAGCCGGGGAACAGCGACACCAGCCCCCAGCCCACCAGGATCGCCAGGGCCAGCCCGGCGGCCAGCACCAGCAGGGCACGCAGGAACGCGCCGCGCCGCACCTCGGCGTAGAACTCCCGCCGGGCCAGGAGCAGCAGGACGATCGCGGCGCAGGACAGCACCAGCGAGGGGATCGTGTCCCAGTACCCCACGGCCAGCAGCAGCGCGTCCGCGATCACCAGCAGCGTGAGGTAGCCGACGACGAACCAGAGCGTGACCCGCTTGCGCGCCGCCATCGCGGTGGCGAGGAGCAGCAGGAAGACGGCATAGGCCAGGTTGGGGGCCGTGGGCACGGTCAGCGTGTCGAGCGCGTCGGTCAGCGGGTGCGCCGCGTACCGCAGCGGCGGGATCAGTGAGGTGACCGCACAGAAGACGCCCAGCAGACCGAAGAAGATCGCAAAACCGTTGGGCACCCGATGCAGGAAGCGCTGCCAGGCGGATTCGCTCTCAGCCGGTGTCTCCGGCACCGTGCCCTGCACCGTGGCGGGCGGCCTGCCGTCCCGGACTGTGCGGCTCATTCCGCCAGCCTAGGCACGCCACGAGCCGGACGCCTGTCGAACGCCGGAACGGACATTCACCCTCATGCCGCCCACAGGGAACTTCGACGGGCCTGACCGGCTGAACCGGTGAATCCATACCCGAATGGAGTATGCCCGGCGCTTCGGTGACGGCAGCCCCATGGGCCAGACTGGCGGACATCCGCCATACCGCACGCAAGCGTGCTGCACGGGCGGATGTCCGCTGCTCCGCCTGGGAGGTACACCATGGCCGTATCGATCTCCGTGGTCCTGCTGCTGCTGATCCTGGCCGTGGTCTTCATGCGCAACGGAGGCCTGCGGTTCTCGCATGCCCTGGTCTGCGTCCTGCTGGGCTTCCTGCTGGCCAGTACCAGCGTTGCGCCGACCATCCACAACGGGATCTCCTCCACCTCCCACATCGTGGGCGGCGTACGGCCCTGACCGGTCCGCTCAGCGGCCGATCTCGACGTCCTCCAGGATGCCCAGCGCGTCCGGCACCAGGACTGCGGCGGAATAGTAGGCGCTCACCAGGTAGGACGAGACCGCCTGCTCGCTGATCCCCATGAACCGCACGTTCAGACTGGGCTGGTACTCGTCGGGGATTCCCGTCTGGTGCAGGCCGATGACGCCCTGGTCGTCCTCGCCCGTCCGCATGGCGAGGATCGAGCTGGTGCCGTGCTCGGTGATCGGGATCTTGTTGCAGGGCAGCAGCGGGACCCCGCGCCAGGAGCGCACCGCCGAACCGAGGACCTCGATGTTCTTGGGGTAGAGACCCCGGCTGTTGCACTCGCGGCCGAAGGCGGCGATGGTGCGCGGATGCGCCAGGAAGTACTGCGTCTTGCGGCGCCTGGCGAGCAGTTCGTCGAGGTCGTCGGGGGTGGGTGGGCCGCTGCGGGTGTGGATGCGCTGGCTGAGGTCGGCGTTGTGGAGGAGGCCGAATTCGCGGTTGTTGACCATTTCGTGTTCCTGGCGTTCGCGCAGGGCCTCGATGGTGAGTCGCAGCTGTTGTTCGAGCTGGTTCATGGGTTCGTTGTAGAGGTCGGCGACGCGGGTGTGGACCCGCAGCACCGTCTGCGCCACGCTCAGTTCGTACTCGCGCGGCCCCGGCTCGTAGTCCACGAAGGTGCCGGGGATGACCGGCTCGCCCGAGTGGCCCGAGGTCACGGTGATGTCGGCCTCGCCGCGCTTGTTCGCGGCAGGCGCGGGCCGTGAGGCGAAGCCCGCGATGTGGGCGCGCAACGCCTCGGAGCGGTCGGCGATTTCCTGGAAGGCCTGCAGGGGAAGCGTCAGGACCGTGCACCGCGTGGTGGCCCGGACGGTGAACCCCCAGGTGCCGTCCGGCTCCAGGGGCACGCGCTCGCCGAAGAAGTCGCCCGCGCCCAGGGAGCCGAGGGCGGTCTCGTCCCCGTATTTTCCGGGGCCGGTCTTGGCGAGCTTGCCATGGGCGATCAGGAACACCTGGTCGGCCGGCTGCCCCTGCTCGGCGAGGGCGTCACCCGTCGCGTACTCGCGCTGGACGCATGAGGCGGCCAGGGCCTCCAGCGCCGCGTTGTCCTCGAAGCCGCGCAGCAGGGGAAGCTCCCCCAACTCGGCGGGGATGACCCGGATTTCGGATCCGGTGGTGATGAATTCGACGATGCCGTTGCCAACGGTGTAGGTGAGGCGCCGGTTGACACGGTAGGTGCCGGCCGAGACCTGCACCCAGGGCAGCACGCGGAGCAGCCACCGGGAGGAGATCCCCTGCATCTGGGGGACGGACTTGGTGGTCGTCGCGAGCTGGCGTGCGGCTGACGTGCCCAGGCTCAGCTGCGGCCGGTCCGCCGCCTGCTCGGTGGGCTCGGGCTCCACTGACGTGGTCATGAGTGGTGATCACCTAACTGTGCGATGCGTGACTGACGTACAGGGCATGCGGACAGTGCGGGGAGGCACTGCGTGCGGGCTGCGACGGAGCTCAGTGCCCGATTTCCACGTTCTCGAGAATTCCGAGGGCGTCCGGGACCAGCACGGCGGCGGAATAGTAGGCGCTCACCAGATAGGACATGATGGCCTGTTCGCTGATTCCCATGAATCGCACGGAAAGGCTGGTCTGATATTCGTCGGGAATTCCCGTCCGGTGCAGGCCGATCACGCCCTGGGACTGCTCCCCGGCGCGCATCAGCAGGACGGAGCTGACGCCGTCCTCGGTGACCGGGATCTTGTTGCACGGGAAGATGGGAACCCCCCGCCAGGCGGGCACCGCGTGCCCGTTGACGTCGACGCTGTCCGGATAGACGCCGGCCCGGTTGAACTCGCGGGCCATCGCCGCGATGGTGCGCGGGTGGGCCAGCAGGAACGTGGGGTCCTTCCAGACCGTCGCCAGCAGTTCGTCGAGGTCGTCGGGGGTGGGTGGGCCGCTGCGGGTGTGGATGCGCTGGCTGAGGTCGGCGTTGTGGAGGAGGCCGAATTCGCGGTTGTTGACCATTTCGTGTTCCTGGCGTTCGCGCAGGGCCTCGATGGTGAGTCGCAGCTGTTGTTCGAGCTGGTTCATGGGTTCGTTGTAGAGGTCGGCGACGCGGGTGTGGACCCGCAGCACCGTCTGCGCCACACTCAGCCCGTACTCGCGGGGGGCGCGCTCGTAGTCCGCGAAGACCCCGGGCAGCGCCGGTTCGCCGACGTGGCCGGCCGCGACGTCGATCGCCGACTCGCCGTGCTCGTTCCGCGGGCGCGAGGCGGCTTCGCGGAACGCCTCGATGTGGGCGCGCAGTTCGGGCGAGCGCTCCGCCAGCTCGTGGAACTCCTGGAGCGGCAGGGTCAGGACGGTGCAGGCCGTGACGGCCTTCACGGTGAAGCCCCAGGTGCCGGCCTCCGTGGCGGCGAGCCCCTGGTCGCCGAAGTAGTCGCCGTCGGCGAGCACGCCGAGCGCGGCCGGATCCCCGTACCGGCCCTCGCGCGCCCTGCTGAGCTTGCCGTGTGCCACCAGCACCACCTGGTCGGCCGGCTGCCCGGCCTCGACCAGCACCTCGCCGGGCCGGAACTCCCGCTGCACGAACCGGCCCGCCAGCTCCTCCAGCACGTCCGCCCCGGAGAAGCCGTGCAGCAACGGCAGTTCACCCAGCTCCGCCGGGATGACGCTCACATCGGCCCCGGTGGTGACGAACTCCACCCGTCCGTCGCCCAGTGTGTGCGTCAGCCGTCGGTTGACCCGGTACGTGCCGCCGGAGACCTGCACCCAGGGCAGCAGCCGCAGCAGCCACCGCGAGGTGATCCCCTGCATCTGCGGCACGGACTTGGTCGTGGTCGCCAGATTCCGGGCCGCTTCGGTGCCGAGGCTCAGCCGGCCCGGGGGAATTCCGGCGTCGGCGCCGGACTCCACAGACGTCGTCATATTCGAATGCCCACCCATTCGTCGCGTGCTTCGTCGCGTTCGTCGCGGAATTGCGCATCACGGAGCCGCGAAGGAATTCGCGCTCGCCGCCCCTCCCGAAGCTAGCAGCGCACTTGTGGGGGTGCAGTCACTCAAAAGGATGGGATTGACGGAGGATGTCAAGGTCGTACAAAAATCCCGATGCCGTTGGCCACCGGCCGCTCGCTGCCGCCCGACGGATGGTTGCGTACGGTCGCGTGCGCGCCGTGCGTGCGCGTCACGAGCGTGCTGGAGCCGCCCCCGTCCAGGTTGAAGGCGTCCGTGGCCCCCAGCTTCCGCATCGCGCGGGCCAGTTCGGCGACGGTCAGCCCGGAACGGTAGTCGGCGGAGCCGTCCAGGGCCAGCAGGTACAGGCGCCGTCCCCGGTCCGCCAGGCCCGCGGCCGTGCGGACGGTGGAGGTCTCGTTGTCCAGGCCCGCCAGGGTCCGGCCGCCGCGCAGGATCGGGAAGCCGCCCAGCGCGCACCGGAACGGCCCGTAACGGCGCGGCTGGAGCCACTCGTCGACGCGCACCCGGTTGCCGCGCGCCAGCTTCCGCAGCGCTCGCGCCCCGCCCTCGCGCCCCACCAGCACCACCGCATCGGACGCGATCGCCCCGTGCCCCGGCGTCCGGCTCGCCGACGTCACCCGGCCGCCCTTCACCGTCAGCTCCCAGGTCTCGGAACTGCACGGCGCACCGCGGTCGGTGTCGGTGCCGCACGTCGCACGGAGCCGCGAGGCCCTGCCCCAGGCGGGGGTGTAGACCCCGATGCCGTCCAGCGGCAGGGCGTACTGGTTGAACCCGCTGAGCGCGAGCGAGCCGTCGCCGGTGCGCACCGCGCCCCGCAGCCGGAGCCGGTCCATGCGGCCCACCCGGTCCGTCCCCACGCCGAAGACGTCCTCCGTGGTCACGCCCGACGGCATCGCCGGGCCGAAGCGCTGGCCGTCCGGCACCGCGGCCTTGAGGTCCGTCCCGCCCGCGACGGCGGGACCCACCGGGGCGCCCGTCGCCTCCACGCCGGGGTGCTGCGCCTCCGCGATGTTGAAGAAGTCCCCGTTGACCGCGCCCACCGCGCCCCGGCGGTCGGCCAGTTCGGAGATCCGCCCCCGTGCTCCGACCACGCCGGGGTACAGCAGGTCCACCGACACCCGCCGCTCGCGCAGGTCGGCCGTCAGCAGATGCCCGAACGCCGCCCCGTGCGAGCCGTTCAGCGAGAACTCCCGGTAGCTCACGCCCGGCCCGATCGCGGTGCTGCCGCCGAGCCGCAGCCCGGCGCTCTCCTCCGTGCCGGCCCAGGCCGTACCGCCGCAGATCAGCGAGACCCAAGCCGTCAGTACCGTCAGTACCGCGCGCAGGCGGCGTCCACGTCTGCTCACTGTCTCCCCAGAGGTCCCGTCAACTCTGCCACGACACAGGCGACTTCACCATGCCCCGAAAGAACGACAGGGAACGGGCCGTCGACGACCCCGGCAACTCTCGGCGTGATCCCTGTCCCTCGGCCCTGCGGGCCCGGATACTCACTGACGTCGGTATGCGCAGCCCACGGATATCCGCCCGCCGGACAGGGAGGCACCATGGCCCTTCGCACGCGCCGAGCAGCCCTCGTCGTCCTCGGAGCCGCCGTCGCGGGCTCGTTCGCGGCCCCCGCCTCCGCCGGCGCCCGGCAGCAGGACCCCGCGGGGCGCGGCAAACCCCCGCTGCTCCACGCGCACGCGCACAACGACTACGAGCACCCGCATCCGCTCACCGACGCGCTCTCGCACGGTTTCAACAGCGTCGAGGCGGACATCTGGCTGGCGGACGGCACGCTGCTCGTCGCACACGACGCCTCCGAGCTGGACCCGGCGCGCACGCTGGAAGCGCTCTACCTGGACCCGCTGCTGAACCGGGTCAGAGCCAACGGCGGCCGGGTCTACCGGGGTTACGACCTCACTCTGCAACTGCTCATCGACGTCAAGACGGCGGGAGACCCCACCTACCGGGAGCTGTCCCGGCGCCTGCGCCGTTACCGGTCGATGCTCAGCTCCTGCACCGACGGCCGGGTCCGCCGCGGCGCGGTGACCGCCGTGGTCTCCGGCGACCGCGGTACGCGGGCCCCGATGGAGGCGGAACGCATGCGCCACGCCTTCTACGACGCCAGGCTGAGCGACCTCGGCAGCGGCGTGCCCGCGTCCTTCGCCCCGCTCGTCAGCGACGACTGGGGGAAGGTCTTCACCTGGCAGGGCGCCGGACCGATGCCCGAGCGGGAGCGTGCCGAACTCCGGCGGATCGTCACCACGGCCCACGCGGCCCGGCAGCAGGTGAGGTTCTGGGCCACCCCCGACCGGCCGGGCCCGGCCCGCGACGCCCTCTGGCACGAACTGCTCGCCGCCGGCACCGACTATCTCAACACGGACGACCTGGCAGGTCTGGAGGCGTTCCTCCGCACAGCGCGCTGAGCAGTACCGCGACATCCGTTGCGCCCTCCTCGTCCGTCCGGGCAGGATGAAGAGTACTGTTAAAAGATCATTCTTCCAGGAGCGCCACGCAGGATCCGGTTTCCGTGGAATGTCATGCTCCGTGGCGGAACGTGTAGCAGTCCCGTCATCGGATGGTGACGGGACGCCGGGCAAGAGGACTCTGGAGGTATGGCCACTCCTCCCGACCCTTCGTACGGACCGCCGCATCACCACCACCATCCGCCCCCGGGCCCGCCGCCGGGCGGTTTCGGTCCTGCCGGGTCGTCCTGGCAGCCGGACCCCCCACCGGGCGGCGGGCGGCGCATTGCGTTGGTGGCCGCGGTCCTCGTGGCGCTCGCGGCGATCGGGGTGGGAGCGGTGTTCGCGCTGGCCGGCAGGGACAGCGGCAAGTCGGGTACCGGGGACCGGCCCTCCGGCACGAGCCCGCCGTCCTCCTCCGCGTCCGGGTCGGCCTCTCCGTCGTTCACGCTGCCGTCGCAGTGGCCGAGCGGTCTTCCCACCTCCCTGCCGTCGGGCTTCCCCACGAGTCTGCCGACGGCCCTGCCGACCGATCTGCCGACTCAGCTGTTCGGCTCCTGAGGTCTGTGGTCTTCCGTCAGGCCGTCACTCCGCCGGTACGGCCTGGACGTCGAGTTCGACCCTGATGGTCGCACCGATCATCGCGATGCCGCGGGAGAGCATGGAGCGCCAGTCGAGGGTGAAGTCCTCGCGGTGCAGTTCGGTCGAGGCCGAGCACGCGACCCGGGTCTCGCCCATGATGCCGGTGCCGATGCCGAGGTACCGGCTGTCGAGAGTGACGTTGCGGCTGACGCCATGCAGGTTGAGGACGCCCTGCACCGACCACCGGGAGCCTCCGCGGTGCACGAAGCGCTCGCTGGTGAACTGCATGTACGGGTAGTTGACGACGTCCAGGAAGTCACGGGAGCGCAGGTGCTCGTCGCGCTGGGCGACCCCGGTGTCGATGCTGGCGGTCTCGACGACGACGTCGAGCCGGGAGTTCTCGATGCGGTCGGCGATCCAGAGGGTGCCCTCGAAGCGGTTGAACCGGCCGTGCACTTCGGCCAGTCCGATGTGCCGGGAGACGAACCGCACGGCCGTGTGGTCCGGATCGATGCGCCAGGCGCCCGGTGCGGGCGTGGCCGGCAGCGGGGCCGGCTCCATGGCCACCGGGTGGAGGACGGCGCGCACGCCCTCCTCCGCCCGGACGGAGCGGCGCACGGGCTGGAACCCCTCGGCGGTCACCGCGACGCTGTAGTCGCCGGGCGGGACCGTCGCGGCGAACCGGCCGTGCGGGTCGGTCTGACCGTGCACGACCTCCTGGCCGTTCGGGTCCCGGACGGCGACCTCGGCTCTGTGCATCGGCAGTTGCACCGGATCGAGGACGAGACAGTCGAGTGCCCCCGCGCCGGGCGGAATCGGGGCGGTCTCCCGGGAGGGGGAGCTCCGGTGACGGCGCAGCAGGGCGAGAACCATCCCAAAGGGCCTTTCCATGTTCAGAAGGTGTTCAGGGCAACTATCTCCACATTCTGTCACTAGTGGGATGGATCTGCTTCATCGCCTCAGAAACCGCTCTCTTTGGCGGTTTCAGCCTTTGATTCGGGTGTCGGGCGGTGAGTCGTTGCGGGCCATGGCCCGCAAC
>NZ_JBKIWN010000003.1:360823-476219 GCF_058146165.1 Streptomyces sp. AM25
CCCCCCCCCCCCCCCCCCCCCCCCCCCCCCACCGGCGGCGTCAGCCCTCCGCGAGCGTGCTCGCGAGTACCGCAGCCGGATCCCGGCCGCCCGGCCCGGCCGGCTCCCAGAGGTCGTCCTCCCCGCGGTACGGCCACCAGCGGCCGTCGCGTCCGTAGCGGAGCTGGACGTCCGTGCCCACGGCCGTCCAGCGGTTGCCGGCGCCGTCCAGCCGGGGCGGCCGTCCGTCCCCCTCCCAGGCGGCCGCCAGCCGGTCGCGGGCCTGTGCGAGGACCCCCGGCTCCGGCGTCCACTCCTCGTCCAGCACGCTCAGCGCTGCCGGTCCGCCGAATCTCCAGGCGCGTACCGCCCGTGCCAGTCCGGCGCGTTCACCGCCGCAGCCCGCCGCCAGCCGGTCGGTCACGGTGTCCGGTGCGCCGTTGGCGGCGAGGCGCACGGTGTCCTCGCGGACGGTGAGCGGAGCCGGTACGGGCGTGCGGTCGTGCCCCGGGGACAAGGCTTCGGCCAGGAGCAGCCGGGCCCGGTGGGCGGCGTCCGCCGCGAGGAACTCCAGGGCGGCGACGTCCAGTCCGGGAGGTGCAGGAAGGTCGCCCGAGAATGCGGGCGGACGTCCGGGCGCCTCCACCGGCGGCGGGGGCGCCGGCAGCGCTGCCGCGCGCCCGTGTCCCGCGAACACCTCCCGCGCGGGAACGCCCGCAGGCACCTTCGCCGTTGGGTCGGCGGTCCGGGCTGCACTGCGTGCCTGCAGCTCGTCCAGCACCTCGCGTTCGCCGCGTCCGCGCAACAGGAGCAGGACGAAGGGGTCCCGGTCGAGCAGCCGTGCCACCTGGTGGCACAGTGCGGCGGTGTGCGCGCAGTGGTCCCACGCCCCGCAAGCGCATTCCGGTTCCAGATCGCCGATCCCCGGCAGCAGGTCGACACCCGCTGCGGCTGCGTCCTCGGCCATGTGCGGTGGCAGGTCCCGGTCCAGCAGTGCGGCCAGATGTTCTGCGCGGCCGGTGACCAGAGCGATGAAGCGGTCCCAGTCGCTCTGCGCGAGTTGCTGCACCATCACGTCCGCCCGGTACGACGACCCGTCGCGGTCGCGTACGAGCGCGGTGACGCGCCCCGGCCGCACCGAGACCGCACCCACGGCGCCGGCCCGGGCGTGCCGGCGGCCCGCCCTGACCTGTTCGCCGTCCAGGGCCGTGTCCTCCAGCGCCTGCAGCCAGGCGCGGCCCCACCGGCTCGTGGCGAACGCCCGCCCGCGCACGGGCGGAAGCGCCTCGAAGGTGCGCCCGGCATCGAGGTCGTGCGTCATCGTCCCGTCCCCCTCAGTTCCACCAGTTCCGACAGCTCGGCGTCGGTCAGCTCGGTCAGAGCCGCCTCGCCGGAACCCAGCACCGCGTCCGCCAGGGCCTGTTTGCGGGTGAGCAGTTCCGCGATCCGGTCCTCGATCGTCCCCTCGGCGATCAGACGGTGCACCTGGACGGGGCGGGTCTGGCCGATGCGGTGGGCGCGGTCGGTGGCCTGGGCCTCGACGGCCGGATTCCACCAGCGGTCGACGTGCACGACGTGCTCGGCACGCGTCAGGTTCAGCCCCGTCCCGGCGGCCTTCAACGACAGTAGGAAGACCGGGACATCGCCGTCCTGGAAGCGGCGCACCATCTCCTCCCGCTGCGCCACGGGCGTACCGCCGTGCAGCAGTTGCGTGGGAACACCGCGAGCAGCCAGGTGACGTTCCAGGAGCCGGGCCATTTGAACGTACTGGGTGAACACGAGCACGCTCGCGCCCTCGGCCAGAATGGTGTCCAGCAACTCGTCCAACAGCTCGACCTTGCCCGAACGCCCGGTGATCCGCGCGCTGTTCCCCTCCTTCAGATACTGCGCCGGGTGGTTGCAGATCTGCTTCAGACCCGTCAGAAGTTTCACGATCAGTCCGCGCCGCTGGAGACCGTCCGCCTCCGCCACCTCGGCGAGCAGCTCACGCACCACGGCCTCGTAGAGCCCCGCCTGTTCCGGCGTGAGGGCGACCGCCCGGTCCGTCTCGGTCTTCGGCGGCAGTTCGGGCGCGATGCCCGGGTCGGACTTGCGGCGGCGCAGCAGGAAGGGCCTGATCAGTGCGGCGAGCCTCTCGGCCGCAGCCGGGTCGGTGCCGGACTCGACGGCCTGTGCGTAGCGTCGCCGGAACGTGCCGAGCGAGCCGAGGAGGCCGGGCGTCGTCCAGTCGAGAATGGCCCACAGTTCGGTCAGGTTGTTCTCCACCGGAGTGCCGGACAGCGCGACGCGTGCCCCGGCGCCGATGGAGCGCAGCCGGCGGGCGGTGGAGGAGTGGGGGTTCTTCACGTGCTGTGCCTCGTCCGCGACGACCATGCCCCAGCCGGTCTCCGCGAGCCGCTGCGCGTCCAGCCGCATCGTGCCGTAGGTGGTGAGGACGAACTCCGCGTCCTCCAGGCCCTCCAGGGAGCGGGACGTGCCGTGGAAGCGGCGGACCGGGGTGCCGGGGGCGAAACGTTCGATCTCCCGCTGCCAGTTGCCCATGAGCGAGGCGGGACAGACCACCAGAGTGGGGCCCTTGCTCTCCGGCAGGGTCTGCCGGTGCAGGTGAAGCGCGATCAGGGTGATGGTCTTGCCGAGACCCATGTCGTCGGCCAGGCAGCAGCCGAGCCCGAGAGACGTCATCCGGTTCAGCCAGTCCAGGCCGCGCAGTTGGTAGTCGCGCAGCGTGGCGGCCAGCGCAGCGGGCTGGGTGACAGGTGCGTGCCCGGCTTCGGGGTCGGCGATGCGATCGCGCAGTGCGGCCAGCCAGCCGGTGGCCCGCACCTTGACGGTTTCCTCGCCCTCGGCGTCGTCTCCTGCGACGACGCGTCCGGTGAGGGCGGCACCGAGGGCCTCGACCGGTGTGACCTTGCGGTCCTGTTGTGCAAGGGCGCGGCGTACGGCTTCCGGGTCGACGAGCACCCACTGGTCGCGCAACCGGACGGCAGGGCGGCGCGCTTCGGCGAGCCGGCCGAGTTCGTCGCGGGTCAGCTCCTGGTCGCCGAGGGTGAAGCGCCAGCCGAAGGCGAGCAGGGCATCGGCGGAGAAGAGGGACGGTGCGCCCGGCCGTGCGTCCGGCTGCACAGTGCCGTCGTCCGGCGGGCCGACGACCGCGCGTGCGGTCAGCCTGCGGACGAGTTCCTTCGGCCAGTGCACCTCGACGCCTGCGGCGTCCAGGGCGGCGGAGGCGGGGCCGAGGAGTTCGCCCACTTCTTCGTCGGCGAGCTCGACGGAGTCCGGGACGTCGGAGGAAAGCAGGGGCGAGAGCGCAGGCCAGGCATGGACGGCACGTCGCAGGGCGAGCAGCGCGTTCGTCCGGGCGCCGCGGCCGAATGTGGCCGCGACGGGAGACGTGCCGGACCACACCTCGGCGGCGTCCGCGACGAGAGCGGAGTCGGTGAGGCTGTGCACCTGGAGCACGGCCCGGAAGCGCGGTGGGCGGCCGCCGTCGTCGGCCTCGGCCGTCCCGAGGACGTCGATGCGCAGGGAGAGCCGCACCCCCGCGTCGTGCCCGGCGGCGACCTCGGCCGCCCAGGCGCGGTGCCCGGGTACGTGCTGGGGCGCCCAGGCGGCGAAGGCCGGCCCGCCGGCCGCGAGGGCGGCGGCGGGCGAGCGGGGCAGCCCGTCGGCGACGGCGTCGAGGAAGGAGCGCACGAGCGCTTCCGGGGCGGGCAGCAGCAGCGGGCCGTCGCCGGAGAGCGGTACGGCGTGCGCGGCGGGCGGCATGGCGGCGGCCAGCTCGCGGATGCGCTGCAGGTCGTCGGCGGAGAGCGGCCCGGCTCGCCAGGCGTCGTGGTCGGAAGCGCTCAGGCCGGGCAACAGCCTGCCCCGGGCAGCCAGTTGCAGCGCGAGCACTGCGGCGGCTCCCCAGAAGGCGGCGGCCTCGTCCGCCCGGGCGGCCCGGGCGCGCGTCAGGACAGGCAGTGCGTCCCGTACGGGCAGCACGGTGGCGCGCACGGTCGTGATGGTGACGTCCGGTCCGTCGGCGACGGCGATCGTCAGCTCTTCGGCGGCTTCCGGTGCGGTGGGCGGTTCGCCGCCCGGCAGCCAGAAGGCGACCCGTCCGGTGCGTGCGGGGTCTCCCGGGAGGAAGACCGCCGAGCAGTGGACGAGCCGGGAGGTGTCGGAGGGTGATGCGGCAGGGAGCGGGCTCACGGAGCGACGTACTCCTCAAATTTGACTAGCAGGCCTGGGAGCGCCCGAGGGTACAGGATGAACGCTGCCGGCGACGGCTGCCCGGAGGTGAGCCACGCCACACGGCAGACGTACGCTGGCACTGGACTCGACGGGGCATACGGCGAGGAACCGGGCGCGGCCGCCGCGCGTTCTGAGAGACACAGCGGCAGCTGTCGCGAAGGAGGAACGGACATGAGCAACAGGGCCAAGGTTGCCGTCGGCGGCGTGGCGGTGGGAGTGATCCTGCTGTGGCTGCTGCCGTTCTGGATGGCGGTGCTGGTGATGGTCGGCGTGCCGGCCGCCGCGTATCTCCTGCTGGACCCCTCTCAGCGCAAGAGGCTGCGCCGGGTGTCCCGCAAGGAGCTCGGGCGCTGATCCAGCCACGACGAGCCCGCAGCCGACGCACTGCACTCCCCGCGGAGTGCTCGGAGCCGCCGGGGCATCGCCAGGGCGGCGGTCACGCGCGGCCGGTGAAGGCCGGCGCGAGCGCCGCCGGCAGGGCCCGGCGGGAGCGGCCCGAACCGTCCGCCGGTACCGTCCACAGATCTGAGCCGTAGTTGCCAGGCAGGGAGTAGAGCAGCGTGCGGTCGTCCTGCCAGACGGCCTGGTCGTCGACGTTCCGCTGTTCTGCGGTGGCGGTCTCGTGCAGGGTGCGCAGGTCCAGGACGTACAGCCGCCAGGGCGCGTCGGGGGACGCGCCCTGGACGCGCTTCTTGTAGGCCACGCGCGTCCCGTCGGGCGAGAGGGAAGGGCACTCCACGTTCGTGTGCACGGTGCGCAGGGTGCGGGTGCGGCGGTCACCGCTCACCAGATATGTGCGGCCGCCGGTGGCGACGGTGGCGTAGAACCGGTCGCCGTCGGCGAACGTGACGCCCCAGACGTTGAGGTCCGGTGCCTTGTACGGATGGTCGTCCACCAGCAGGCGGTAGTCCTCCAGGTTGCGGTCCAGTGTGCCGGTGCGCAGGTCGAGGACCGACGTGCGGGTGGAGAAGGCGGTACCCGCGTAGGAGTCGCCGCTGACGAAGACGGTCCAGGCCGCCGCATGCCCGTCGGGCGCCACCCGGGCCCGGGTGGGGATGCCCGCCAGGTCGTAACGGTGCAGCTCGTGCAGCCGTGCGTCGAGCACGACCGCACGATAGGTGTCGCGCAGCTTGCCGTGCACGGCCTGGAGGCAGATGCCGGTCCCCGACGCCGCGTGGAAACGCAGGCACTTGACGCCGGAGGCGGTGCGCGGGCCGTCGGGGCTCCCCGCGGGCACCGAGGCGATCTCGTCGCGGTGCGGGCCCCACGCCATGTTGCGGAAGACCTCGCGTCCCGGCGCGTCCAGGCCGACCTCGCCGGAGCGTGCCGACGGGCCGCCCTCCTGCGTACGGTCCTTCTCCGCGGCCCGGCCGGCGGCGTGCAGGGTGGCGCCTATGGCGACGCCGCCCAGGAGCAGCACGGCGACGAACAGGATCACAAGGCGCTTCGTGCGGTTCAACGGGCGGACTCCGGCAGGGTGTCGGGGGACGGGGTGCGCAGCAGCAGCGCGCTCACGGCGGCCGAGACGGCGAGTCCTGCGGCGGCTGCACCCAGGGCGGTGCGGTCGCCCCAGGCCGTCCATGCCGCTCCGAAGGCGATCGAGCACACGAAGCGGGCGGCGGCCTGACCGGTCTGCACCACGGCCAGCCCGCTGCCGCGGACCGCCTCCGGCACGGCGTCGGCGGTCGCCGCGGCGAGCACGCCGTCGGTGGCCGCATAGAAGCTGCCGTGCAACGCGAGCACCAGGCAGACGAGAGCGACCGAGCGCCCGACCGGCGCGACGAGGACCCCGTACGCCGCCAACAGCGCGAGATGGCCGCACAGGAACAGCCGCCTCCGGCCGAAACGGTCGGCGATCGCACCGAACGGCACGGCCAGCAGCAGGAACGCTCCCGCAGTGCCCAGCGGCAGCAGCGGGAACCAGGACTCGGGCAGGTCCAGCCGGCGCTGCAGCGTCAGATAGAGGAACGAGTCGCTGACCGTGGTCAGACCCAGCAATACGGCGCAGCACGTCAGCCGGCGCACCTCGGGCTGCCGCAACAGCTCGCGCAGAGACGCCCGTTCGGCCGTCGTGCGCCGGGTAGGGGCCGCGGCGCCGGTGCGCCCGGGGACGAACAGCAGGAGCACCAGGACGCCCAGCGCCGCCACGCAGCCGCTGACGGTGAAGACGGCGTCGTAGCCCTCCGCTGCGGCCCGGAGCACGAGGAAGGCGAGCAGCGGCCCCAGGAGTGCGCCGGCCGTGTCCATGGCGCGGTGCACACCGAACGCCCGCCCGCGCCCGGCGGGTTCGCTCGCCAGCGAGATCATGGCGTCGCGCGGTGCGGTGCGCAGGCCCTTGCCCGTGCGGTCGGCGGCGAGAACCGCTCCGATCAGCGGCACGCCGTGCGCGACGAGCAACAGGGGCTTGCAGAGGGCGGAAAGGCCGTAGCCGACGGCCGCCACGGTCTTGTGACCGCCCTCCCGGCGGTCGGAGAGCCGTCCGCCGGCGAAGCGGACGAGTGCGCTGACTCCGTTGTAGACGCCGTCCAGCAGGCCGAAGCCGAGAGGCGAAAGCCCCAGTCCGGCGACGAGGTAGAGCGGCAGGACGGCGGTGACCATCTCGGAGGAGATGTCGGTGATCAGGCTGACGGCGCCGAGGGCGAGCACCGTGCCGGGCACGACGGCGGCCCGCCGGACGGGGCCCGTGCCCCGTCCGGCGGTGCCCGGTGAAGGAGTTGCGCGGCTGTCCGCGAGGTACACGGTCAGCTGTTCCAGATGCCGGCGATGTCCTTGGCGCCGGCGGAGCTTCCGGCGTACGGCAGGCCGTACATGCTCTCCAGTGTGTGCAGCACGTCGTAGTGGTTGTACGTGTCGCCGGAGGACGATCCGGCCTTGACGGGCTGCCCGTAGAGGACGGTGGGGATGCGGTTGCCGCCGAGCCGGTTGTCCTCGTCGAAGGTGAGCAGGAGCAGGCTGTTGTGGCTCTGGGCCCAGTCGGCGTAGCTCTTGAGGTTGTTCTTGAGCCAGGTGTCACCGGTGGCCACGTCGCAGTCGTGCATGTCGTTGCACAGGTTCGGTATGACGAAGGAGACCGCGGGCAGGGTGCTGTAGTCGCCCGGGAACTTGTCGAAGGTGTGCGCGCTGCTGGTGGGCACGTTGCCGAAGCCGAACCACGGGTTGTGCTTCTGGGCGTACTTGCCGCTGCGGCAGACGGTGGAACCCTCCGACGGCAGGGACTCGTTGTAGCTCGCCCAGGTCTTCCCCGCGTCGAGCAGTTCCGAGGCGAGGTTGGGAGCCTGGAAGGCCCCGGGGTCGACGCAGCTGTCGTCGGTGACGCCCTGGGTGTCCCCGGAGAACAGTGCGTAGTAGTTCGGCTGGCTCGGGTGGGTCTCGGCGTACGAGGCGGTCAGGTTGGCGCCCCCGGATGCCAGTGCGTTGATGTACGGGGCGTCGGAGCTGCCGAGGACCTGGTCGTAGGCGTGGTTCTCGAAGACGACCACCACCACGTGGTCCGGAGTGGGCAGGGTCGTGGCCGCGGAGGAGTCGGCGGTCCACAGGCAGAGGGAGGTGGCGGCGAGTCCGAACGCCGCGGCCAGGGCGCCGAGTCGGCGCCGGCGGAGGGGGTGCGGGCTCTGCGGATGTCTGGCGTCGGCGGGCACGAGGTCCTCCGTACTGGGGAAACGGTGGGGGTGTGCGGGTGCGGTGGCAGCGTAGGGCTGCCAGCAGTGGCATGTACACGACGTTGAGGTGACGGGTTCGGGAACACGGGCCGAGCGGAGCGCGACGAACGCACTGTCGGTGCGGGGGGTTAGTGTCGGAGGGTCGGGATCGCAGGCGACCGAGGGGAGGCCGGGCCGTCATGGGCACGGTGACTGCGGTGTGCAGCAGCGGGGAGCACGAGTTCAGCAAGCCGGTGCGGGAGTGCATCAGACTGCTGGAGGGGCTGGGGGTCGAGGGCGACACGCACTCGGGGGCGACGGTGCAGCACCGCTCGCGCGTTGCGCAGGACCCCACGCAGCCCAACCTCCGTCAGGTGCACCTCATTCAGCAGGAACTGTTCGAGGAGGTGGCCGCGGCCGGATTCACGGTCGGGCCCGGGCAGTTGGGGGAGAACGTCACCACCTGTGGGATCGATCTGCTGGGTCTTCCACGCGGCGCCCGGCTGCGGCTGGGCCCGGAGGCGGTCGTCGAGATCACCGGCCTGCGCAACCCGTGCCTGCAGATCGAGGGGTTCCGCCGCGGCCTGCTCAAGGAGGTCGTGGGGCGCGCGGAGGACGGTTCCGTCGTGCGCAGGGCCGGCGTCATGGGCGTCGTCCTGGCGAGCGGCGAGGTCCGGCCCGGGGATCCCGTGCGGGTGGAGCTGCCCGACGGGCCTCGACTTCCTCTGGAGCGCGTCTAGTCGCAGGAGCACGGCGCTCCCGCGCGCCCTGCGGCGGGAGTGCCGTGAGCCGGCCGTCATACGGTGGGCAGGCCGAGCAGGGAGCGGGCCACGGTCAGGGGTGCCTCGTCCTGTTCGCGGGCCAGGGCTATGACCGCACGGCAGGCCAGCTCGTTGACCCCGAAGGTGAGGGCCTCGGGGGAGACCCACCGCGCAGCCTCCGCGCTGCGGTCGCCGTCGTTCTCGGCGCATGCCGCCACGTACAGGGCCGCCGCCTCGAAGAGATTGCGCTTCGGGGCCGCGGAGGGCTGCGGGGCCCGGACCGACGGCTTCCCGGACTCTCCGGGGCGCCTGCGGAATTTGTGGAGCACAGTGATCACCTGCCCCGTGAAGCAAAATCTGCGGTTGTTCAAGTGTTCCCGGAGACCGGCGAATTGAACCGCCGGAAACCCGGTGCCGACCGTGCGGTGAAAACCGGGGTTTCCATGGCGTGTCCGCATTCCGTGCCGACTGGCGAACAGGTGCGTACCGAAGGGTCCGGCGGGTTGCCGAGAGGGCCCGGGTGAGCAAGGCTTGCACGGCAGTTGCGGGGGAATCGGGGAACTGCGGGAACGGGGAGGCGGGATATGACCGACGGCAAGGAACTCGAGGGGCTGCTGGACGACCTGGCCCAGCGCGTCGAGTCGATACGGTACGCGCTGGTGCTGTCCAACGACGGTCTGGTGACGGGGGCGAGCACGGGTCTGGAGCGGGAGGACGCCGAGCACCTGGCCGCGGTCGCCTCGGGGTTGCAGAGCCTCGCCAGAGGGGCCGGCAGGCAGTTCCGGGCGGGCCGCGTGCGGCAGACGGTGATCGAATTCGATGAGGGGGTCCTGTTCGTGACCGCCGCGGGCGAGGGCAGCTGTCTGTGCGTCCTGGGCGGTGCCGAGACCGACATCGGCCGGGTCGCGTACGAGATGACGCTGCTCGTCCACCGCATCGGCGAGCACCCGGGCGGCGCCGCGCGACAGCAGAACCCACCGGGCGGACGGGCCCGAGAGGGCCGCTGACCTCGTACTCCGCGGCGGGGCAGCGGAGTTATCCACAGGCTTGGGCCGATGTCGTCACCCTGCGCTACAGTCGTTACTGTCGGTAGTCGATCGATGGCGGGGGAGGATGTCATGACGGTACGTCAGGAGCAGGGGGTCCCGTTCGCGCGGGCGGCCCGGGAGCTGGGGCTCACGCCCCGGGACTTCGAATTGGCCGTGCAGCTGGGGGAGGTGCGGACTTTTGCGCGCGGTCCCGGCGGGCGGCACCGGGTGCCGCAGAAGGAGATCGAGCGCCATCGGGCCGCCGGAGGATTCCCCGAGGCCCTGCGCTCCCGGCTGTGGGTGGTCGGCACCGCCGGGGGCGCCGAGCTGATGGGCATCAGCCCGTCCCGCTTCGGACGCCTCGCCCGCGGCGGCCACTTCGCGCCGGTGAGGTTCTATGTGAACCGGTACCGGGCCGTGGTCTGGCACTATCTCGCCTCGGACCTCGCGGAGTTCGCCGACCGCCATCCCGAACTGCTCACCGGCCGCAGCCCCTTCCCGCTGCGCGCGGCGCCGGAGGAGCGCGCGGACCGGCGGCCGCGCAACTGGCGGGCCCGCCGCGTCGAGCAGCTCACCGGCCGTGCCGAGGGAGCCTGGCAGCGCGCCGCCGCCCTCGCGGCCGTGCTCGATCCGGTCCAGCTGGCCGATGCGGTGCCGGATCCGGACGAGCGTGCCCACCTGCGCCTCCTGCGCCCCGTCCTCGTCTCCGCACGCCCGGTGGCCCCTGCCGCCCGCGAAGTGATCGATGCCCTGGTGGTGGCGGAGGATCCGGACGAGATCGAGTGGTACCGGCACTGCCTGGCGGCCGCCCTGCAGGAGGCCCGCGCGGACCGGTGCCCGCCCCGGCGGGAGGACGGCCGAGCCCGGGGCGTCCCGGACACACCGGTACCGGACACCCCGGCGATGCCGCCGGAGCCCGCCAGGCCGCACGGACTGCGTCGGCTCCTGTCGTGGCGGGGCGCCCGGCGGCCGGAAGCGGCTACAGCTGGCCGACGTCCATGACCCGCACCACGGCGCGGCCCTCCTCGTCGGAGGCGGCGAGGTCCACCTCGGCGGAGATGCCCCAGTCGTGGTCGCCGTTCGGGTCGGCGAAGGTCTGCCGTACCCGCCACAGCCCGTCCTCCGGACGCTCCTCGATGCTGAGCAGCTTCGGGCCGCGGGCGTCCGGGCCGGTCCCCAGCTCCTCGTACTCGTCCCAGTAGGCGTCCATCGCCTCGGCCCAGCGGTCCTCGTCCCAGCCCGCGTCGGCGTCCATCTCGCCGAGTTCGGCGACCTTGTCGAGAGCGGCCAGCTCGACCCGGCGGAACATCGCATTGCGCACCAGCACCCGGAACGCCCGGGCGTTGGCCGTGACCGGCTTGACCTGGTCGGCACGGTCCTGGGCGTCCTCCGCCGACTCCTCCTCGGGGTTGGCCAGTTGCTCCCACTCGTCCAGCAGGCTGGAGTCGACCTGGCGGACCATCTCGCCCAGCCAGGCGATCAGGTCCTCGAAGTCGTCGGACTTCAGGTCGTCCGGCACGGTGTGGTCCAGCGCCTTGTAGGCGCTCGCCAGGTACCGCAGCACGATGCCCTCGGTCCGCGCAAGATCGTAGAAGGAGGTGAACTCCGTGAACGTCATGGCCCGCTCGTACATGTCGCGGATGACGGACTTCGGGGACAGCGGATGATCGCCGACCCAGGGGTGGCTCTTGCGGTAGACGCCGTAGGCGTGGGAGAGCAGTTCCTCCAGCGGCTTGGGGTAGCTGACGTCGGCGAGGCGCTCCATGCGCTCCTCGTACTCGATGCCCTCGGCCTTCATCGCCGCGACGGCCTCGCCGCGCGCCTTGTTCTGCTGCGCCACCAGGATCTGTCGCGGGTCGTCCAGCGTCGACTCCACGACCGAGACCATGTCGAGGGCGTAGGAGGGCGACTCCGGGTCGAGCAGCTCGAAGGAGGCCAGGGCGAACGTCGACAGCGGCTGGTTGAGCGCGAAGTCCGACTGCAGGTCGACGGTCAGCCGCACGATGCGGCCCTCGGCGTCCGGCTCGTCGAGCTGCTCGATCACGCCGCCGTCCAGCAGCGACCGGTAGATCGCGATCGCCCGGCGGATGTGCCGCAGCTGGTTCCTGCGGGGCTCGTGGTTGTCCTCCAGCAGCCTGCGCATCGCCACGAAGGCGTTGCCCGGACGCGCGATGACCGCCAGAAGCATCGCGTGGGTGACCCGGAAGCGGGAGGTGAGCTGCTCCGGCTCGGAGGCGATGAGCTTCTCGAAGGTGCTCTCGGTCCAGTTGATGAAGCCCTCGGGAGCCTTCTTGCGGACCACCTTGCGGCGCTTCTTGGGGTCGTCGCCGGCCTTGGCGAGCGCCTTCTCGTTCTCGACGACGTGGTCGGGCGCCTGGGCCACGACGAAACCGGCCGTGTCGAAGCCCGCCCGGCCGGCCCGCCCGGCGATCTGGTGGAACTCCCGGGCGCGCAGCGTGCGCACCCGCTGGCCGTCGTACTTGGTCAGGGCAGTGAACAGCACCGTGCGGATCGGCACGTTGACGCCGACGCCGAGGGTGTCCGTCCCGCAGATGACCTTGAGCAGTCCGGCCTGCGCCAGCCGCTCCACCAGCCGCCGGTACTTCGGCAGCATCCCCGCGTGGTGCACGCCGATGCCGTGCCGCACGAAGCGCGAGAGGTTCCGGCCGAACTTGGTGGTGAAGCGGAAGTTGCCGATGAGCTTGGCGATCTCGTCCTTCTCCTCGCGCGAGCACATGTTGATGCTCATCAGCGCCTGCGCCCGCTCGACGGCGGCGGCCTGGGTGAAGTGGACGATGTAGACGGGGGCCTGCTGCGTCTGGAGGAGCTCGGTCAGCGTCTCGGTGAGCGGCGTCGCGCGGTACTCGTACGACAGCGGGACGGGCCGGGTCGCGGAGCGGACGACCGAGGTGGACCGGCCGGTGCGCCGGGTGAGGTCCTCCTCGAAGCGGGAGACGTCACCGAGGGTTGCGGACATCAGGACGAACTGCGCCTGCGGAAGCTCCAGGATCGGGATCTGCCACGCCCAGCCCCGGTCCGGCTCCGCATAGAAGTGGAACTCGTCCATCACGACCTGGCCGATGTCGGCGTCCTTGCCGTCCCGCAGGGCGATGGAGGCGAGGATCTCGGCCGTGCAGCAGATGACCGGCGCATCGGCGTTGACCGAGGCGTCGCCGGTGAGCATCCCGACGTTCTCCGTGCCGAAGATCTTGCACAGGTCGAAGAACTTCTCCGACACCAGCGCCTTGATGGGCGCCGTGTAGAAGGTGACCTGGTCGTTGGCGAGCGCCGTGAAGTGCGCGCCGGCGGCCACCAGGCTCTTGCCGGAGCCGGTCGGGGTGGAAAGGATCACGTTGGCCCCGGAGACCACCTCGATCAGCGCCTCCTCCTGAGCGGGGTAGAGCGTGATGCCCCGCTCCTCGGCCCAGGTCGAGAACGCTTCGAAAAGGGCGTCGGGGTCGGCATGGCTCGGCATCTGATCGATAAGGGTCACGTCTCCATACTGCCTGGTCCGGGGCCGGATCAGGGAACCGGGCGACGACGGGCGACCTGCGGGCGGTTACGCTGAGTACTCGATCCGGCGTCAGAAAAGGGACTCCGGGCAGCAAAGGGGTGGAATCGAGCATGATGGGACCGGCGCACTCGCTGTCCGGAGCGGCCGCCTGGCTGGGGGTGGGCGCCGGCGCCGCGGCGGCAGGCTGTGCAATGCCCTGGCCGGTGCTCGTCGTCGGAGCGCTGATCTGTGCCGGAGCGGCGCTCGCCCCGGACCTCGACCACAAGTCCGCGACCATATCGCGGGCGTTCGGTCCGATATCGCGCAACCTGTGCGAGATCATCGACCGCCTCTCCCACGCCGTGTACAAGGCCACCCGGATGAAGGGCGACCCCCGGCGCAGCGGCGGCCACCGCACCCTCACCCACACCGCGCTGTGGGCCCTGCTGATCGGCGCCGGCGCCTCCGTGCTGGCCGTGACCGGCGGACGCTGGGCCGTGCTCGGCATCCTCTTCGTCCACATGGTGCTCGCGGTCGAGGGCCTGCTGTGGCGAGTGGCCAGGACGTCCAGCGACGTCCTGGTCTGGCTCCTGGGCGCAGCCGGAGCCTGGATCCTCGCCGAGGTGCTCAACCGCCCGGGCAACGGATCCGACTGGCTGTTCTCCGGGCCCGGCGAGGAGTACATGTGGCTCGGCCTGCCCATCGTCCTCGGCGCCCTGGTGCACGACATCGGCGATGCCCTCACCGTCTCCGGCTGCCCGATCCTGTGGCCCCTGCCCATCGGCCGCAAGCGCTGGTACCCGGTCGGCCCGCCGAAGGCCATGCGCTTCCGCGCCGGCAGCTGGGTGGAACTGAAGGTGCTCATGCCCTCCTTCATGCTGCTCGGTGCCCTCGGCGGGCTCGGGGCACTGGAGATCGTCTGACCGTGGACGCCGGCTGCTGAGCGGAGCCCCGCGCCCCAAAGGGGCGCGGGGCTCCGCTGGATTGCGGCTCCGCCGCGCGGGCGCGAACAGCCACGACGAGCCCGCAGTGGACGCACTGCACTTCCCGCCGAGCGCTACCGGTGCCAGGACCGCCACAGCGCCGCGTACGCCCCGTCCGCCGCGACCAGTTCGTCGTGACTGCCCATCTCGCTGATCCGGCCCTCCTCCGCCACCACGATCACATCCGCGTCGTGGGCGGTGTGCAGCCGGTGCGCGATGGCCACGACCGTGCGGCCGTCCAGCACCTTCGCCAGCGAGCGCTCCAGATGCCGGGCGGCGCGCGGGTCCAGCAGCGAGGTCGCCTCATCCAGCACCAGCGTGTGCGGATCCGCGAGCACCAACCGGGCCAGCGCGATCTGCTGGGCCTGCGCCGGGGTCAGCGCCAGGCCGCCCGAACCGACCTCGGTGTCCAGCCCCGACTCCAGCCCGCGCGCCCAGCTCTCGGCGTCCACCGCACCGAGGGCCGCCCACAGCTCGCCGTCCCCCGCGCCCGCACGGGCGAGCAGCAGGTTGTCGCGCAACGAGCCCACGAAGACGTGGTGCTCCTGGTTGACCAGCGCCACATGGCGGCGCACCCGCTCGGCCGGCATCCGCGCCAGCTTCGCGCCCCCGAGCGTCACCGCACCGGCACGCGGCGCGTAGACCCCGGCCAGCAGCCTGCCCAGCGTCGACTTGCCCGCGCCCGACGGACCGACGAGCGCCACCCGGGTGCCCGGACTGACGTCCAGCGACACCCCGTGGAGCACGTCGCCGCCGGGCAGGTAGCCGAAGCGCACCTCGTCCGCCCGCACCTCGCGCCCGGCCGGGTCCGCGCGCTCGTCCACGGCGCCGGACTCGATCTCGTGCACGCCCACCAGCCGGGCCAGCGAGACCTGGGCGATCTGGAGCTCGTCGTACCACCGCAGGATCAGCCCGACCGGCTCCGTGAGCATCTGCGCGAAGAGCGCGCCGGTCGTCAGCTCGCCCACCGAGATCCAGCCCTGCAGCACGAACACGCCCCCGAGCACCAGGACCGCGCCCAGCAGCAGGACGTGCGTCACGTTGATCACTGGATAGAAGACCGACCGGAGCCACAGCGTGTAGCGCTCCCACTGCGCCCACTCGCGGATCCGGCGGTCCGAGAGCGACACCCGGCGCTCGCCCAGCCGGTGCGCCTCGACGGTCCGGCCGGCGTCCACGGTCTCCGTCAGCGACGCCGCGACGGCGGCGTACCCCGCCGCCTCGGAGCGGTAGGCACTGGGCGCCCGGCGGAAGTACCAGCGCCCGCCGACCACCGCAACCGGGATCGCCACCAGCACGCTCAGCGCCAGCGGCGGAGCCGTGAGCGTCAGAGCACCCAGCAGCAGCCCTGCCCAGACGAAGCCGACGGCCAGCTGCGGCACGGCCTCGCGCATGGCGTTCGCCAGCCGGTCGATGTCCGTCGTGATCCGCGACAACAGGTCGCCCGTACCGGCGCGTTCCAGCACGCCGGGCGGCAGAGCCACCGACCGTACGAGGAAGTCCTCGCGCAGGTCGGCGAGCATCTGCTCGCCGAGCACCGCACCGCGCAGTCGCACCGCGCGGACGAAAACCGTCTGAACGGCCAGGGCGACCGCGAACAGCGAAACCGTACGGCCCAGATGAAAGTCCTGTGCACCGGACGACAAGTCCTCGACAAGCCCGCCCAGCAGCCACGGCCCGACCATCGAGGCGATCACGGCGACCGCATTCGCACCGACCAGCAGTGTGAAGTCCCTGCGGTGCCTGCGCAGCAGACGCTTCACATAACTCCGCACCGTCGACGGCCTGCCGACCGGCAGGGTCGTCGCCGATTCCGGAGCCGCCGGGTCGTAGGCCGGTGGTGCCACGCCGATCATGCCGACTCCTCGATCTGCTCACCCGTCGCGGGTGTCGTCGACTCCACGAGCTCCCTGTCCGTTCCTTCATCCGCCTGCCGGGTGACGACCGCGTGGTACACCGGGTCGCAGCGCAGCAGTTCACTGTGGGCGCCCACCGCCGCCACCCGGCCCTCACGGACGAACACCACACGGTCCGCCCGGTCGAGCAGCAAGGGACTGGAGGTGAACACCACCGTCGTACGGCCGCGGCGCAGCCTGCGCACGCCCTCGGCGATCCGGGCCTCGGTGTGCGAGTCGACCGCCGACGTCGGCTCGTCCAGCACCAGCACCTCGGGGTCGGTCACCAACGACCGTGCCAGGGCCAGCCGCTGGCGCTGCCCGCCGGACAACGAGCGGCCGCGCTCGGTGATCCGCGCACCCATCGGGCCGGTCGAGTCCGCCGTGGACGACCGGGCCAGGGAATCCAGCGCGTCTGCGCACTCGGCCGCCTCCAGAGCGGCTTCCGCCGGCACCGCACCGGAGCAGGGCACGTCCAGCAGCTCCGTCAGCGTCCCGGACAGCAGCACGGGATCCTTGTCCTGGACGAGCACCGCGGCGCGCGCCGCATCCAGCGGCACACCGTCCAGCGCCACACCGCCCAGCAATACCGACGGCACCTCCTCTCCGGCTTCCGCTGCGTGCCCGCCCAGCCGCTCGGCGAGGAGACCCGCAGCATCCGGATCGCCGCACACCACGGCCGTCATCTCCCCTGCAGGGGCGAGCAGTCCGGTCACCGGGTCGTACAAGTCGCCGGTGAGTACGGCCTCATGCCCCTCTGCGTCCTCCACAGGGGCCGCAGAGCGGTGCAGAGCCAGCACCCGGGCAGCGCGCTGCGCCGAGGGCCGGGAGAAGGAGTACGCCATGGCGATCTCCTCGAACTGGCGGAGCGGGAACAGCAGGAACGTGACCATGCCGTACACCGTCACCAGCTCGCCGACGCCGATCCGGCCGTCCCGGGCCAGGCCGACCCCGTACCAGACCACGGCGATCAGCAACAGACCCGGCAGGAGCACCTGCACCGCCGCGATCAGCGCCCACATGCGGGCGCTGCGCACGGCAGCCCTGCGCACGTCCTGCGACGCACTCCGGTAGCGGGAGAGGAACAACTCCTCACCGCCGATGCCCCGCAGCACCCGCAGACCGGCCACGGTGTCCGACGCCAGCTCCGTGGCCCGGCCGGCCTTGTCGCGCTGCTCGTCGGCACGCCGCGTCGCGGGCGGCAGCAGCGGCAGCACCGCCAGCGTCAGGACGGGCACGCCCAGGGCGACCACGGCCCCCAGCGCGGGCTGGTAGACCATCAGGACCACACACACCCCCACCGTGGTGAACGCCGCGGAGGCGAAGCGCGACAGGGCCTCCACGAACCAGCCGATCTTCTCGACGTCGCCCGTGGACACGGCCACGACCTCGCCCGCCGCGACGCGGCGGGTCAGCGTGGCGCCCAACTCGGCCGTCTTGCGGGCCAGAAGCTGCTGTATCCGCGCCGCAGCGGTGATCCAGTTGGTGACGGCCACCCGGTGGAGCATCGTGTCACCCAGGGTGGTGAGCGCGCCGAACAGCGCCATGAGCCCGCCGGCGAGCGCCAGCCGCGCGCCGGAGCGGTCCACGACGGCCTGCACGGTCAGGCCCACGGCCAGCGGGAAGAGGGCGACGGACGACATGTGCACGGTGCCCCACAACAGGGCCTTCAGCTGGCCGGCCAACTGATTCCGGCCCAGCCAGAGCAGCAGGCGCGGGCCCGATCGGACGTCCGGTAGGCCGGGATCGGCATACGGAAGATCACGAATGTGCATGGCAATCCGGATTCGGCAGGGGAGTGGGAGGGAGCTGTGCAAGGCTCGCGTCACAAGGATGGCGAGTTCAACTGGTTTTTCCGTGCGCGCAGCGGATCAGGCCAACGGGGCACTGGTGCACAGCAGTACGAAGCGCTTCACTCCTGCCTCATGAGACGAATGCTGCTCACTCTGTGCGTCGCTGCTGCCGGCCTGGTGCTGGGCGCGGGCCCGGCCACCGCCGCAACGCCGCCCACCGAGTTCGGCACCCACTGGCACGACCCGGTCACCGCGGGCCCGCCCGTGTCCGTCCCGGACACCCCCTCCTGCCAAGTGACGGTCGCCGACACCGAGTTCCGCGACTACACGCCCTACAAGGACACCTACATACCGCCCGCCGGGTGCGGCCACCGCTGGAACAAGGTCGTCCTGAGACTCGAAGGATCCGTGGCCGGGCGGCAGTACGACCGGCTCGGCTACCTGCACATCGGCGGTGTGGAGGTTCTGCGCACCTCGACCCCCGAACCCTCGCCCCAGGGCATCACCTGGAAGGTGGAAAAGGACGTCACACGGTACGCCGCCACGCTGCACGAGCAGCAGCCCGTCGAGATGCTCATCGGCAACACCGTGGACGGGACCTACACCGGCGTCATCAAGGTCAAGGCGACCCTGACGTTCTACACGGCA
Organism: Streptomyces sp. AM25; assembly: GCF_058146165.1. Taxonomy (NCBI): domain Bacteria; kingdom Bacillati; phylum Actinomycetota; class Actinomycetes; order Kitasatosporales; family Streptomycetaceae; genus Streptomyces; species Streptomyces sp. AM25. Next base: position 379,278 of record NZ_JBKIWN010000003.1, read on the forward strand.
CAGGGCCGGGTGAAGGAGGCACGCACCCCCGACAAGGTCCTCACGCTGCAGGACGCCCGCACCGACGGTGCGGTGTACGAAGGGCAGCTGACCACGCCGCGCAACAGCGAGCGCATCGTGGCCGAGGTGTACGCCACCGGATCGGGTGGCGGCTGCGAGGAGTTCTGGTACCTGACGGTGCCGGACAGCGCACCGTACTCGTGCAAGACCAAGGACGGCCCTTACCGCGAGGTGCAGGTCACGGTCGACGGCAAGCTCGCGGGGATCGCAGCACCGTTCCCGACCGTGTGGACGGGCGGGTGGTCCAACCCCTTCCTGTGGTACGTGATTCCGGGCCCGCGCGCCTTCGACGTGCGCCCGGTGGAGTACGACCTCACGCCGTTCGCCGGGCAGTTGAACGACGGGCGTCCCCACCGGATCGCGGTGTCGGTCGCCGGTGTGCCCGCCGGACAGAGCGGCTGGAGCACCCCCACCAACATCCTGGTCTGGCAGGACGCGAAGGCGGCGCACGTGACCGGCGCACTGCTCACGAGCCGGGCGGGCGACCCCGCCGACACGACGTCCTACCAGCCGGGCGACGAGCGCCGGCTGACGGCTGATGGTGGACACTCGCTCACGGTCTCGGGATACCTCGACACCTCGCACGGCCGGGTCACGACGACCGTCACCCGCACGCTCGCCGCGAACTCCGCACACCGCTGGAACGCGGACGAGTCGACGGACGCACTGCAGGCGCGCTGGAACGACGACGAGACGGTGACCGTCCGCGGCCACGGCCCCGCGACCGTCACCAGCACCCGGCGCACCTACACCATGGACGGCGCGACGACCGTGGACGCCGGCAACCGGCTGCGCACGACCATGACCATGGGCGACCGCGCGGACACCGCCACACTGCAGGGCGGACGGCGCACCGGCTGGTCCCGGCTGGACGACACCTACACGGGCGACGCCGCATACAACCAGAACGTGCCCCGTGAACAGCGGCATGCCACCGGCGTCTCGCGCGAGCGCTACCGCCTCCTCGGACCGGGCGCCTGTTACGACCGGGCCCTGGCCACGGCCCAGGGAGAGCTGACGGCGGACCGGTACGGCTGCTGAACCGTGCTCCCGTGCGGAGTCCGCCGCGGCCTCACGGCTTCGACGTACCGGCGAACTCCGCACGGATCGCGGCCGTGTGCTCCCCGAGCGCCGGTACCGGCCCCATCACCGCCTCCCGCCCGGTGACCTGGACGGGTGGCAGCAGACCGCGCAGCGGCCCGGCCGGTGAACCGAAGTCGCGCCATCGGTCGCGAGCTGCCAGCTGCGGATGGTCGGCCAGCTCGGCGACCGTCCGCAGCCGGGCGTTGGCGATCCCCGCCCCGTCGAGCAGGGCGACGACACCGTCCGCCGTGTGCGGGGCGAAACAGTCCTCCATGAGTGCTGTCAGCTCCCCGTCGTGCGCGTGGCGCAGCGGGTTGTCGGCGAAGTGCGGATCGCGGGCCAACGCCGGTCGGCGCAGCACCTGTTCGCACAGAGCGACCCACTCCCGGTCGCTCTGCACGCTCAGAAAGACCTGTGTCCCGTCCCCGCACCGGTAATGGCCGTAAGGGGAGATGGAAGGATGGCGGGCAGCGTTGCGCGTGATGAGTGTATCGCCGTACTCCTGGGTGAAATACGGGTGGCCCATCCATTCCGCCAGTGCGTCGAGGAGGGCGACGGAGAGCGCCGATCCCCGTCCGGTGCGCTCGCGTTCGTAGAGGGCCGTCAGAATGCCCGTGAAGGCGTACATCGCCCCCGCGATGTCGGCCACGGAGATCCCGGGCCGGGCGGGCGAGTCCGCGGTGCCGGTGATCGAGACCAGCCCCGCTTCGCACTGGACCAGCAGGTCGTAGGCCTTCTTGTCGCGGTACGGGCCGTCCGGGCCGTAACCGGAGACGTCACAGGTGACCAGCCGCGGGTGCCGGGCGCGCAGCCGCTCGCTGCCGAGCCCCAGCCGGTCGGCGGCGCCCGGGGCGAGGTTCTGTATGAACACGTCGGCACGGGCGAGGAGCCGGTCGAGCAGCGCACGGTCGGCCGGGTCCTTGAGGTCGAGGACGACGCTCTCCTTGCCGCGGTTGACCCAGACGAAGTAGGCGGAGAGACCCTTGACGCTGCCGTCGTAGTCGCGGGCGAAGTCGCCGCGTCCCGGACGTTCGATCTTGATGACGCGTGCGCCGAGGTCGGCGAGCTGGCGGGTTGCGAAGGGGGCTGCCACGGCTTGTTCGAGCGCGACGACCGTGATGCCGTGCAGAGGCGGTTCCAAGGGGATTCCTCCCGGTCTGCCGTGAGTGTCTGCCATCAGTCAGGACGATCATATGACTGGGTCTGTGGACAACTCGGCATGCGGCGGAGGCAGTTCTCCTACGGTGAAGGTCGGGAAGCGGCCGGTCGGGTGGGCTGCAGGAGGTAGGCGTAGCTGTAGTCACGGTCGGCGTGCAGCAGGTAGGCCTCCAACGGCGGTGCACCCCACGAGTCGTTGCCGCCCACGCCCGTCTGGCGGTGGTTGACGCCCAGGACGGTCCCGTCCCCGGGCTTCAGCTCGTGAGGATGGCGTGGGTCCTCGAGATCGAAGGGGGACCAGGGCAGTGCACTGATCTCCAGCAACCGACGGGTGTCGCCGTCCACGGCGGCGGGGTCGGCCAGGATGCACAGTCCGGAGCCGTCCCGCGCCGTGAGCGAGGCGCGGCGCACATCGACGGCGTTGCCCGCCTGCTGCGGGCGCGCGTACGGCATGAAGGAGGAGTCCGCGGTGTCCAGGGAATGACGATGGCGGCCGACGAAGGCACTGGTCCGCCGGTCCTGATAGTTCTCGTGCGGTCCGCACCCGTACCAGGTGAGGTCCGTGAACTCTGCCGGCATCGTCAACAGCGCGCCCACCAACGGGAGGTCGGGGAGGCCGGTGCCGGGTGCGAGGGTGTGCCGCACGTGCAGGGTGCCGTCGCCGTGCACGGTGAAGACGGTGGTCCAGCGGGAGACCGCCGGAGTGGTGGGCAGGGCGGCAGTGACGGCGATCACCACTTCGCCGGGCGAGGGCCGGTCGACCCGGATCCCCGTCACGGTCCGCCGGGCACCGGCGTCCCGCCAGGTGCGCGAGGTGATCTGGGCGCCGCGGCCGATGTCGTTGTCGGTCGGTGCGCGCCAGAAGTTGGGGACGGGTCCGTCCGTCAGCAGAGTCCGGCCATGACAGCGAAAGGTGGTGAACGAGCCGGTGAAGGCGTCCAGTACGAGTTCGAGGTGGGATCCGGTGATGGTGACTGCATACGGGGTCCGGGCGACCCGGAGCGCGGGCAGCCGCGGGGCGCGGTGCTTCGTGGGTGGAGCGCCGCGCCAGGGGAGCGCGAGCTGTTCGGCGGCGACGACATGACCCGCCTCGGCCCATGGCGTGCTCTGCCGCAGTACGCAGCAGACGTTCAGCCAGTATTCGGCGCCGGGTTCCGGTTTCTCCGGCGGCTCCAGCGGCAGGGCCACGGTCACGGTCCGGCCGGGTGCGGCCTCCGGTGCCGGGGCGGTTCCCGTCTGCACGGGGGTGCCGTCGCAGGTGACTTCCCATCGGAGGTCGTAGGCCTCCAGCCCGGTGAACAACTGCCGGTTGGCGATCCTCACCGCGCCCGCACCAGTGCCTGTGCCAGTGTCTACGCCCGTCCCCGTCCCCGTTTCCGTGCTCGGCGAGGCGGCAGTGAACTGCACCGGCTGGTACACCTTCTTGACCTCGTGCAGCGCAGGGTGCGGGGTGCGGTCCGCGGTGACGAGGCCGTTGCAGCAGAAGTTGCCGTCGGAGAGGGAGCCGGTGCCCCAGTCCCCGCCGTAGGACAGGTAGGTGCGTCCGGGGTCGCCCGGCACCGGGAGGCGCACGGCCTGGTCGGCGAAGTCCCAGATGAAGCCGCCGTGCAGCGCGGGATGGGCCTCGATGACGTCCCAGTACTCCTGGAGGTTTCCGGTGCTGTTGCCCATCGAGTGCGCGTACTCGCACAGGATGTACGGCTTGGGGTTGCCGGACTGCCCGTAGGCGGCCACTTCCGCAGGCTTGGCGTACATGTGCGATTCGACGTCGGCGACGGCGTTCATGCCCTCGTAGTGCACCGGCCGCGAGGGGTCGCGGCGGTGCACCCAGTCGGCCATGGTCCGGAAGACGCCGCCCTGGCCCGCCTCGTTGCCCAGGGACCACATCACCACGCTGGGATGGTTCTTGTCGCGCTCGACCAGGCTGCGCACGCGGTCGAGGCAGGCGTCCGTCCACTCGGGCAGATCCGCAGGCAGACTGTCCCGTACCTCGTGCGTCTCCAGGTTGGCCTCGTCGATCACATAGAGGCCGTATTCGTCGCACAGGTCCAGCCAGCGCGGGTGGTTGGGGTAGTGGGAGGTGCGGACGGCATTGATGTTGTGCTGCTTCATGATGCGGATGTCCTCCACCATCCGCTGCTCGGTGACCGCCTGCCCGTGGTCGGGGTCCGTCTCGTGCCGGTTGACGCCCCGGAAGACCACGGGCCGGCCGTTGACGGTCAGTTCTCCAGGACCGCAGCGGACGGTACGGAAGCCGACCCGCGTGCGCTGGACGTCGGTGATGTGCCCCTGAGGGTCGGCCAGTTCGAGCGTGAGGAGATACAGGGCGGGGTCCTCGGCCGACCACAGGGCGGGCCGGGGCACCCGGGCGGCGAGCTCCACGGTCGCCTCGGCCGACCCGTCGAAACAGGCCGTGCCGGTGAAGGCGAGCACATGCGCGCCCGCGGTGTCGTGGAGGGTCGCCTGCAGCCGGTGGGGGCCGGGCCGGGGGTCCTGGCGGGAGCGCACGGTCGCGGTCACGGTCAGTTCCGCGTTTCGGCAGGCGGCGTCCAACTCGGTGCGCACGAACAGGTCGTGGACGTGGACGGGGGAAACCGCATAGAGGTACACGTCGCGGAAGATGCCGGACAGGTCGATCATGTCCTGGTCCTCGAGCCAGCTCCCGCTGGACCAGCGGTAGACCTCCACGGCGAGGGTGTTGAGGGGCTCGTCCGCTCCCGTGCGCACATAGGGGGTGAGGTCGAACTCGGCGGGCGCATAGCTGTCCTCGCTGTAGCCCACCAGCCGGCCGTTGACCCATACGCAGAACGCGGACTTGACCCCCTGGAAGGAGAGGAGGACATGCCGTCCCGTCCACACGCGGGGGACGGCGAAGGCGCAGCGATAGGAGCCGACCGGATTGAAGCCGGTGGGCACCTGCGGGGGGTCGGGCTGCTCGTATCCGCTCCAGGGATAGCGGACGTTGAAGTAGACCGGCTCCGGGTACCCCTGCAGTTCCCAGTTGCCGGGCACGGTGATCCGGTCCCAGCCGGAGTCGTCGAAGTCGTCGGTGAAGAAGTCCGCGGGCCGCTCGCCGGGGTTCCGCGACCAGGCGAAGCGCCAGTCGCCGTTGAGCGAACGATAGTAGGGGGAGGCCTCCGGCCGGCCGTCGAGGGCCGAGGCGAGGTCTGCGAACGGGACGAGAGGGGTACGGGCGGGCTCCCGGTTCATCCGGAAGATCTCGGGAGCGGAGAGCCACTCGCACATGGGCCGACTCCAGGGCACACGAAGGGCAACAGGAGGCACCAGGATCGAACAGAACCGATAAAGGTCACAACCCCCGCGCGGGTGTGGGCCCACCCGTCACGGCTTGTTCACCGCGTGGACGGTCCTCGTGCACGAGGATCACGTCCAGCGCGCGCGGGCCGTGCACGCCCTCCACCCGGTCGAGTTCGATGTCGCTGGTCGCGGAGGGACCCGAGATCCAGGTCAACGGCCGTGCGGGGTCCAGGCGTCCGAGGGCCTGCGGCACCGAGTCCACGACCTGGTCGGCCGTTCTCACCACGCACACGTGATGGTCGGGGACGAGGGTGATGATGCGGCGCCCCTGGTCCGGACCGGCATCGAGGACCACGGTTCCGGTCTCGGCGATCGCCAGGGCGCACCCGGTGACCACGCTGTCCACGGCATCCAGTTCGCGTGCTGTGACCTCGGCCGAGTCGGGTACCTGTTCCACGGGCGCCTGGGCGAGCCACTCGGCGGGCAGCCCGGCCGGGACGGCCACGCGCCGTGCTCCGCGTCGGCCGAGCAGCTCCGCGAGCAGCGCGGGCAGTCCGGCCGCGTCGACGCGGTGCACGACGGCACGGTAGTCGGCGAGGTTCTCCGCGAGCAGGTCCACGGACTCGGCGGGGCTGCGCGTCCCGTGGGCGCGCAGGTAGTCGCGTGCGACGGGGTGGTCCTGCGGGCGCTCGTGGGCCGGTACGTCGGCGAGGGCCCGGCGCACCCGGGCCAGGATCCGGTCCCTGCTGGTGCCGCTCATGTCGTGCCTCCGCGGGTGCGGGACCACCAGTCGCGGAACGGTTCCGGGGGCAGTGGGGGCAGTTCGCGCGTGTCGGACCAGGCACGGCCCGGACCCGGCAGTCGTCGCGGGTGCAGGCGGCGGGTGCGGGTTGCGAGGCGCTGGGCGCGGCGCAGCGCTCCGGGGTGGTCGAACGTCCAGCCGGCGGCGTGCATCATGGCGCGTTCGGCGAGGTGTTTCCTCGCCGGCTTGACGACGGTCCGGACGCCACGGGACGTGACCTCGCCGCCCTGGACGACGCGTTCGCGCAGGTGCACCAGGATTTCGGGGATGTCGATGGCGACCGGGCACACGTCGTAGCAGGCGCCGCACAGGGAGGAGGCGAAGGGGAGCGATTCCTCCAGAGGGGAGGCGAGGCCGCGGAGTTGAGGGGTGAGGACGGCACCGATGGGGCCCGGGTAGGGGGAGCCGTAGGCGTGGCCGCCTGCGCGCTCGTACACGGGGCAGACGTTGAGGCAGGCCGAGCAGCGGATGCACCGCAGCACCTGCCTGCCGGTCCGGTCGGCGAGGGTGTCGGTGCGGCCGTTGTCGAGGAGGACGAGGTGGAAGGAGCGGGGGCCGTCGCCGCCGGTGGTGCCCGTCCACGTCGAGGTGTACGGGTTCATACGCTCGGCGGTGGCGGAGCGGGGCAGGAGCTGGAGGTAGATCTCCAGGTCCCGCCAGGTGGGGACGGTCTTCTCGATGCCGACGACGGAGATCAGGGTCTCGGGCAGGGTGAGGCACATCCGCCCGTTGCCCTCGGACTCGACGACGACCAGGGTGCCGGTCTCGGCGACCATGAAGTTGGCACCGGAGACGGCGACCTTGGCGCGGAGGAACTTCTCGCGCAGGTGCAGCCGGGCCGCCTCGGCGAGGTCCGCGGGCCGGTCGGTCAGTCCGTCCGGCGCCGGGCGGCCCCAGCGGGCCATCCGGGTGCGGAAGATGTCACGGATCTCGCCGCGGCTGCGGTGGATCGCGGGAACCAGGATGTGGGAGGGGAGGTCGTCACCGAGCTGCACGATGAGTTCGGCGAGGTCGGTCTCGTACGCCCGGATGCCCGCCTGTTCCAGGGCGGCGTTGAGACCGGTCTCCTGCGTGGCCATGGACTTGACCTTGACGACCTCGGTCTCGCCGGTGGCCCGCACGAGGCCGGTGACGATGTGGTTCGCCTCGTCGGCGTCGGCCGCCCAGTGGACGGTGCCCCCGGCCCGGGTGACGTTCTCCTCCAGCTGGAGGAGGTAGCGGTCGAGGTGGCGCAGGGTCCGGTCCTTGACGGCGGCTCCGGCCGCGCGCAGCCGGTCCCAGTCGTCCAGTTCGGCGACGGCAGCCGCCCGTTTGGCACGGATGGTGTGGGTGGCGCGGCGGAGGTTGGCCCGCAGCGTGGCGTCGCCGGTGGAGACCGCGGCGGCCTCCGGGAAGGAGGGCATGCCCAGATAGGTGCGGCTCACAGGATTTTTCCGTCCGTGGAGGCCAGGATCTCCGCGATGTGCACGGGGCGCACGGGGGAGCCCTGGCGGGAGAGGAGGCCGCCGATGTGCATCAGGCAGGAGTTGTCGGCGGTGCACAGCACCTGTGCGGCCGTCTCCGTCACGGCGCGGGCCTTGTCCGTGCCCATCGCGACGGACACGGACGGGTTCTTGACGGCGAAGGTGCCGCCGAACCCGCAGCATTCCTCCGCGCCCGGCAGCTCCCGCAGTTCGAGGCCTTCGACCGCCTCCAGGAGCCGGCGGGGGCGGTCGCCGAGGCCCAGGACACGCAGTCCGTGACAGGTGGGGTGGTAGGTCACGGTGTGGGGGAAACGGGCGCCGACGTCGGTCACTCCCAGGACGTCGACGAGGAACTCGGTCAGCTCGTAGGTCTTCGGTACCACGGCCGCCGCCGCCTCGGCCAGAGCCTCGGCCCGGCCGGTCGTGCGCTGCTCGGCCGCGGCGCGGGCGGCGATGCGGGGGTAGTTGTCGCGGACCATGGCGGCGCAGGAGCCGGAGGGCGTCACGATGACGTCGTGGTCGCGGAAGGCAAGGGCGAGGCCGAGCACCAGGGACTCGGTGCGGTGCCGGTAGCCGGTGTTGTAGAGCGGCTGCCCACAGCAGGTCTGCTCCATCGGGAAGTCGACCTGCATGCCGAGCCGTTCCAACAGGGTGACCACCGCGCGCCCGGTGCGGGGGAAGAGGGTGTCGTTGACGCAGGTGACGAACAGTCCCACGCGCATGGCAGCCCGGCACCTCCAAGATCGCCCGTGTCGCCTCATCCTGCCGCAGCCGGTGCGGTCTGTGAAGCAGGGCAGGAGGAAGAATGAACCCATGACCGACACTTTCCGCACCCACGTCCTGGACGTCACCACCGGCCGTTCCGAGACGGTGTACGACCTGACGGGCGACTGCGAGGCCTTCCTGCGCCAGGCGGCGGCCGGCCGGGACGGGCTGCTCAACGTCTTCGTGCCGCATGCGACGGCGGGCATCGCCGTCCTGGAGACGGGCGCCGGCAGCGACGACGACCTGCTCGCGGCCCTGCACGGGCTGCTCCCCGCCGACGACCGCTGGCGCCACCGCCACGGCAGCCCGGGCCACGGCCGCGACCACGTGCTGCCCGCACTGGTACCGCCCCACGCGACGCTGCCGGTCATCGGCGGGCGGCTGGCGCTGGGGACCTGGCAGTCCGTGTGCCTGGTGGATACCAATGTGGATAATCCGGACCGCCAGGTTCGGTTGAGCTTCCTGGGCTGAAGTAGCGGAGGCTCGGGAGCACTCCTCGGACAGGAAGAGCAGGGCGTGTCGCGTCGGTTCAGTCCCACCTTGCCCTGGCGGCGCTTGGCGCGCCACGGGTATCGGCCTTTTGCGGCTGGGGTGTCGGTTCCACCTCATAGGCCGGACTCGGGGCTTCGGTGGAGCGAACGAGACGGAGGCCTCGGGCGATTTCCTTGATGATCAGGTCGCGGTCGGAACGGAGCGCGAAGTGTGCGCCGGGGAGGTGGATGAGCCGGAAGCGGCCCTGTGTCTCCTGTTCCCACGCCGGTAGCGTCCCCGGGTCGACCACGGCGTCGTGGCGGCCCGCGAACACGGTCAGGGGACAGTCCAGGCGCGCGGGGCCGGGGTGGACGTAGCGTTCGGCGAATTGCAGGTCGGCCCGGAGGGCGCGCAGGAACAGGCGCATGAACGGCGGGCTGCTGAGCACGTCCTCCGGGGTGCCGCCCATCCGGCGCAGGTAGTCGATCAGCTGGTCGTCGCTGTGGCTGCTGTGGCCGCTGTCCGTCTGGGGCCAGCGTGGCGCCGGCTGCCCGCCCACATATAAGTGCAGTAGGTTGCGGCGGAGTTCGGGGGCCAGCGTGCGGGCCACCTCGTACATGACCAGAGCCCCGGTGCTGTAGCCGAACAGCGCGAACGGCGCGGAGAGCAGGGGTTCGGCCGCACTGATCAATCGCGGGACGAGATCCGGCAGGGATACGACGCAGGGTTCGCGGGCACGGAACTCCCGTCCGGGCAGGGCGACGGCGGCTAACCGCGCACGGTTGGCCAAGGCGCCCTTCCAGGAGCGGAACTCACCGGGCCCGGCCCCCGAGCCGGCCAGGCACACCAGCGTGGGCAGTTCAGTGGGCGGCGGGACGTCGGGGAACCAGAGGCCGAGTTCGCGGGAGGCCGGTGTGCTCATGCGAGGGGACCCGCAGCAGTGGGTTCGCCAAGCTCCTGGCCGAGCAGCCGGAGGAACGGGGCGCGCTGATCGCGGAGGAAGAAGTGACCGCCGGGCAGCGTATGGCGGCGGAACCGGCCGGAGGTGAGCCCGGCCCAGGCGTCGAGGTCGTCGGCGTCGGCCTCGAAGTCGTCCTGGCCGCCGAAGGCGGTGAGGGGACAGGACAGATGCGGCCCGGTGCCGGCCGAGTCCTTCTCGTACGCGTGGTGCTCCTTCTCGTACACGTCGCGCATGCGGTACGAGGCCCGCACGTCACGCAGGAGCCAGGTGACGAACCAGGGCTGGTCGAGCAGCTCTGTCGGGGTGCCGCTGAGTCCGCGGATCCAGTCCAGGAGCTCCGGGTCGCCGAGGCCGTTGATGCCCGGGTTGCGGGCGGGGCGGCCGGGGGCGGCAAGGCCCGAGACGATGAGCCCGTGGACGCGGTGCGGCTGCTCGGCGCCGAGCAGGCGGGCCAATTCGTACATGACCAGGGCGCCGAAGCTGTGGCCGAACAGGATCAGGGGCAAGGGCGCGTCACCGTCGGCGGTCGCGAGCGCCGCCGACAAGTCGGCCATGAGGGCGGGCAGTTCAGTGTATGGCGCCTCGCGCAGGCGCTTCTCGCGGCCGGGCAGCTGGACGGGCCACAGCTCGGTGTCCGGGGGCAGCACATGCTGCCAGGACGCGAACTCCGACGGTCCGCTGCCGGCGCCCGCCAGACACAACAGCCGCCGCCGGGGGGCCGGCTGAGTGGTGACGTAGTTGAACCAGGTTCCGTGGTCGTGGCCCTCGGTCGGTCGGGCCTGGGTGCTGCTCATGCCGACTCCACGCATCGCTTGTCGAGGACCGTGGCCAGTTCCGCGGCGGTCGGGTTCTCGAAGACGTCGATGGGGTCGATGTCGACACCGAGATCCTCGGCCACACGGCGCAGCAGCCGTGCCATGGTCAAGGACGTCATGCCGATCAGGAACAGGTCGTCGCACGGGGAGACCGTGGCCACGTCCAAGAGTTCGGCGGCGACGCCGGTGAGGTAGGACTCGGTCGCCGACCGCGGGGAACGGACCCGGTCCTGTTGCGTTGCCACCGCGTCACTCGGTGCGGGCAGGGCGCCGACGTCCAGCTTTCCCCATGAGGTCAGCGGCAGCGCGGCCAAGGGCACGTACAGGCTGGGCACCATCTGGAGGGGCAGCCGCTCCTCCAGCCATGCGGTGAGGGAGCGACGGTCCGGTGCGGCGTCGTCGCCGCGGGGAACGACGTAGGCCACGAGGCGGGCGCCGTCCTTGCGCACCGCGCAGTCGTGGACGGCCGGGTGCTCGGTCAAGCGGTGGCGCACTTCGCCGAGTTCCACGCGGATGCCGCCGAGTTTGACCTGGTCGTCGTCGCGCCCGAGGAACCTCAGCGTGTCCGGGCCCTCCTGCACCACGAGGTCTCCTGTACGGAAGACGCGTCCCGAGGAGACGACGGGAAAGCGTTCGGCGGTCAGCTCGTCCTGGTCGAGGTAGCCGACGGCCAGGCCGGCGCCGCCGAGGCACGCCTCGCCCGGCGTGCCCGGTGGCACCGGCTGGAGGCTGTGGTCGAGAACGGTGAGGGAGCAGCCGGGAATGGGGCGGCCCAGGGGGACGGACTCGCCGTGCCGCAGTGCCTCCTCGTCGAGCTCCGCGTAACTCGTCCAGATGGTGCCTTCGGTGACGCCATAGGCGTTGACGAGGCGTCGGCCGGTTGTCCACTCCCGGGCCAGGCCGGGCGGCAGTGCTTCCCCGGCGCTGATGAGCAGGCGCAGTCCTGGCACCTGGTCGGGTTGCAGGGCGCGCAGCCCCGAGGGCGTGATCACCGCGGCCGTGGACCGGGTGCGGGTGAGGAACCTCTCCAGCGGCGGGCCCGGGTGGCGGTCGTCCGGCGTGGCGACCTGGACACACGCACCCGCGCCGAGGGCCAGCGCGATCTCGAAGAGGAAGGCGTCGACGCACCAGGGCGCCAGCTGCGCCACCCGGTCGCCGGGGGCGAGTCCGAAGACGGTGCGCTGGGCCCGGGCGACGTTGGCCAGAGCCGCGTGGGTGCACACCACGCCCTTGGGAGCGCCGGTGCTCCCGGACGTGTGGATGATGTACGCGGCGTCGGGCACCGAGTCCAGCGTCCGGCGAGCGTTCCCGGTGTCCATGACGGTGTACGGTTGCGTGCCCTCCCCTTCTCCGACCACCAGGCGGACCTTGGCGATGTCGATGATCTCCCGCTGCCGAAGCGGTGGTTGGGAGGGATCGAGCGGTACCAGGACACCACCGGCCCGCCACACCCCGAGCAGCGCCCCGATGCCCGCGGCCGATGGCGCGACCTGCACGGCGACCGGTTCACCGGCTCGGATGCCCTGCCCGTGCAGCGCCTTCGCGCACCGGTCGGCGCGGGCCGAGAGAGTCGCGTAGTCGATGCCGCCGTCGACGGCGGCAACGGCGGCGGCCAGGGGACGGCGGCGGACCTGTTCGTCCACCAGGGCGAGGACGGAAGCGCCGTCGACGGCGGCGCCGGACACGGCCGCGCTGACGTGAGCCACATTCATGCGGTTCTTCCCTTCTCCGTGGGCTGCTCAGCTCGCCGCGGGGCCGCTCAGCACGATCGGAACGCGCAGTGGGCACGGCAGGTTGACGTTGTCCGACCACGGCACGGACTCCTGCACCAGGGTCGGGTGCCGCCCGGCCGCAAAGAGCTGCTCCAGGACGAGCCTGCCTTCGAGACGGGCGAGCCGAGCGCCCGGACAGCGGTGCCGGCCGTGGCCGAACGCGCTGTGCCGGGCCGGGAGCGTGCCGGCGCTGCGCGAACGGCTTTTGAGCGCACTCCAGTTGGCGGCGGCGAGCAGTACCAGGACGGACTGGCCCGCCCGCAGCCGTCGGCCGCCGAGCTCGGTGTCCCTGGTGACCAGGCGCCCCACGAACCGTGACGGGGAGACACGGGCGAGCAACTCCTCCACCTCTGCGTCGCCCGGTGCGCCCGGGGCGAGCGGACCCCAAGTCGGGCACAGCCGTTCGAGCACCGCGCCGGCGAGGAAGCCCGTGGTCGTCTGGTGCCCGGCGGCGATGAGCATGAGGAGATTGGCCGCGATGTCGGTGTCGGTCCACGTCCCCGTCGCGTCCGCCCCCGCGATCAGCGTGCCGAGTCCATCCGCCCGGGGCGCAGTCCGGCGATGCCGCACCAGGTCGAGCGCGTAGTCCGTGAAGTCCGAGACCGACGCGTACACGGTCCGGTCGGTTTCGGGTGCCACACCCGTGACGATCCGGGTGTACGCGTCCGACCACTCCCGGATCGCCGCCAGGTCGGCGGCCGGCAGCCCGAACAGCCGGGCGATCACCGCCAGGGGCAGCGGCCGGGCGAGGTCGGTCAGGACATCCAGGCGGTGGTCCCCGCCGGCGCTCATCAGCTCCGCGACCCGCCGTCTGATCCACGGGGTGAGGGCGTCGGTCCTGCCGGGCGCGAGCACCTGGCGCAGGACCCGCGCCCATTGGGTGTGCGCCGGACCGTCCATGAAGAGCGCCTGCCGCGCCAGTACGTCGCCGACCCGCTCACGGGCGCCGTCCGGGTCGCCGGTCGCCGTGCTCCGGCCCACGTCCGACAGGCGTACGGCGCTGAACTCCTCGCCGGTGCAGGCCCGCACCGCTTCGGCACGGCCCGACACCAGCCACGTCGCCGCGTAGGGATCCCAGTGGACGGGGGACTCCTCGCTCAGCCGGGAGAACAGGGTCCGCGCGTCCTGTCGCTCTTGGCGGGAGGACAGCGCGTAGATGCTCAGCGACCGGTCGGGGCGCGGCTGGGGGGCGGCGGTCATGGGGTGTCCTCCGGCGGGCCTTCGGCGGCGCGTGCGGCTCGCGTGGCCGGTCCCGCGAGAGAGTCGACGACCACGATCTGCGGACAGGCGAGGAAGTTCTGCCAATAGGCGTCCCCGTACAGCTCGCGGCCCTCGGCGGACACGCTCGGCCGTACCCATGTGACCCGCCCGAACCCGGCTGCACGCAGGGCGCGTTCATGCGCGATCTCCGACCACCGGTGGGCGTGGAGCATGACGGAGCCGTCACCGACCCGGACCCGTGCCCGAAACGGTGACCCGTCGGCGGCCGGGGATCCTCGTGTCCCTGTCGGGGCTCCTCGCGCTTGCGCGGTGCCCACGACGGTGTTCATCACCTCGAAGCCGTACGGGTCGTACCACCCCGGTGTCGTGGACACATCCGGGTTGAGGGTGACGGCGACGAACCGCCCGCCCGCCGGCCGCAGCGCCCGCCGGGCCGTCCGGCACATGGCGGTGAGCTCCTGCCGCGAGGTCGCATAGGGAAGCATGTACACGCTGACGACCACGTCGAAGGCGCCGTCGATCTCCGGGTCTGCCGCATCCGTCAGCCGCGCCGCGTCACGGTGCAGGTACCGCAGCCCGCGCGGCTCCTGTCGCTCTCGCCGCCGGGCGTGATCCAGCATCCCCCGCGAGGTGTCGATCCCGGTGACCCCTGTGGCGCCCCGGTCCCGCAGGAGCCGCGTGTACACCCCTTCCCCGCAGCCCATGTCCAGGACGTTCATTCCCCGCAGATCACCGAGTGCGTCGAGCAGGGTGTGGCGCTCGCCGTGCGCACGCACCGGGTTCTCCACGGCCATGCGCGCGTAGTCGTCCGCAAGCAGGTCGAACTGGCTGTCCACGATTCGCCTTTCGGGCCGGCGGGCGACTATGCCGAGACGAGGTCGTTCATCGGCCGACCGGACATCAAAAGGCTCGCGTCGAGTACGTCCCACAGTGCTGTCACGGAATCGAGGAATTCGTCCACGCCCTCGGTGATGAGTTCTTCCGTGGCGCTGTCGAGGACGGATCCGACGGCGGTGATCGCGTTCTTCTCGTGTTGTTCTTCCGCGCCGATCTCGCCCCAGTGCTCCTGTATGTAGTGCATGTGAGGGTCATCGAGTGCGACGCCGTAGTGGCCGGAGTCGACAAGCGCGGCCTTCCAGCCAGGAATGAGATGGCGGTTCGATATCAGCTCCAGCGCGAGGGCGGTTCCGAGATTGCGCAGCGTGGCGTCGAGACCGACCTGTTGCCGCCTTTCGAAAACCGCCCGTGCCCGCCGTGTCTGGGCAAGGAGTCCGGTCTTCGAGTCGTATCCGGGAAGGTTCATGAGGATGTTGTCGGAGAACGTCTTGAGTCCGCTCTCGACCAGGTCCTGGTCGTGGACGTCGGCGAAGACGGTCCGTCCGGCGGCGCGGTTGACGATGTGTCCCGCCATGGTCGCGAGCTCGGCGCCGTGGTTCTCCTCGCTCTCCACGATCTCTTGGAGCAGCGCGCTCTCGGCGGAGAGCCGGTGTGCGGCCAGGGCTTCGGGAAAGTTCCGGCCCGGCCGGGTGGCCTCGCAGAAACTCCGGATCTGATGGAACAGGGCCGCGAGGACGGTGCTGTCGGGCGAGACCCGCTCCCAGTGTTCGAAGACCGGGTGGCGATAGCACCGGTGGTCGCGAATGCGGTTCACCAGGTCGTCGACAGTGATGGTGGGCATGGCGGTGTGCTCCTGTGAGAGTGAGAGGTCCGGTCCTGCGGCCGTGTCGCGCGGCCGGGGCGAACAGCCCATCAGGTGGTACCGACGAGCGACGCCTGCGGGAACCCCCCGGTCGTGACTGGGGAGTTCCCGCAGGCCGCCGGCCCTAGCCGAGCATCCTGATGTCGGACTCTCCGAGCACATAGCTGCGTATCGCCGAGATGAACTCGTCGATGGAGACCCTTCCGTCGTTGTTCGTGTCGATGGCCCGGTAGGACTCGGTCACGTTCCCCGCCGGGGCGCCGATGACGGTGAGCCACCGGGTGTATTCCTCCTGGCTGATCACCCCGTCGCCGTCGGTGTCGCACAGGTTCGCGCAGGCGTGCGCGTACGGGGCCAGGACGTCGGCGAAACCGGCCCCGCCGCGATCGGTGATCGCTGCCTTCGACGCGCTGACGAACTGTTCGCGACTGAGCGAGCCGTCCGTCTTGACGCCCGCCTGGCTCGCGATGAAGTCGAAGACGCCTACGTAGCTGACGCGGAGCATGTGCGCGCGCGGGGAGTTCGGGTCGACTCCGAAAGCGCTGAGCATCCTGTTTGCCTCTTGCTCGAAGTCGGAGCGCTCGATGCGGCCGTCCTGGTTCGCATCGAATTGAGCGAAGCGAAAATCGAACACCTGCCCCTTGTCGGATATTGCCATGTTCCGCCTCCACCGTGAATCGTTGAACCCGACGATCAGACGTGGATTGAGCAGCATCACGAGAGAGCATTCGATGCTGCTACCGGAAGTTAGTTGCATCGCCGCCCGGACGGCAACCGATGGAACGAGCCAGGTCGGTAGTGGCCGAAACGCGGTGCATTGGTCGGCCGCCGTCAAATGGCCGGTCCTCAATGGGCAGTGAGGCTGATTCGGCTCGATACTGCGGTTGTACAACCGCAGTGGGGAAGGCAATCTTGAGAGCCGCTCACGCGGGAGCACTCTCAAGTGAGCGCCCAAGGACGTTCTCTGTAGCGGTCGTTGCGTGGAAGGGAATTTCGGGCCCATGTCAGCCACGTTCACGGTCGGCGCCGCCCCCGGAGCGGTTCCCCTGCTCGGCCACATCGTCTCGATCGGCGCGGCACCACTGGATTTCATGGCCGCCCTGACCGCCCACGGCGACCTGGTGCGGATTCGGCTGGGCCCGTGGCCGGCCTACGTGGTGTGTGACCCCGAATTGATGCATCAGGTTCTGGTCAACGACCGCGTCTTCGACAAGGGCGGCCCCACATACGACAAGCTGCGGGAAGTGGGCGGCAACGGCCTGGTGACGTGTGAGCACCGATACCACCGCAGACAGCGGCGGTTGGTACAGCCCGCCTTCCACCGGGAACGACTCCCCGGTTACGCGCAGGCGATGTCCGAGCAGATCGGCCTGGTCACCCGTTCCTGGCGTGAGGACCAGGTGATCGACGTCGTCGCCACCATGAACGCGATCAGCACCGGCGTCGTCACCCGCACCCTGTTCGGTGGTCACCTCGACCCTTCGCTCCTCGCCGAGATCCAGCAGGCCACCACGGACATGTTCGCCGGCGTGGCGCGGCGCCTCATCCTGCCGTTCGTGTGGCTGGACAAGATTCCGACGCCGGGCAACCGCCGCTTCCTGCGCGCCCGGCGCCGCCTGGAGCGCCATACGCATGAGCTGATCGCCGACTGTCGCAGGGCCGGTGCCGACCGCGGGGACCTGATGTCGATCCTGCTGGCCGCCCGTGACGACGACGCGCACGGCATGACCGACGCAGATATCCACGACCAGGTGCTCACGTTCTTCTCCGCAGGGGGTGAGACCGTCTCCCCCGCGCTGGCCTGGTCCTGGCATCTCCTGGGACAACACCCCGGCGTGCGGGAGGAACTGCACGGCGAGGTCGACTCCGTGCTCGGCGGCCGCGCCGCAGACTTCAGCGACATACCGAAGCTGCGCGTGACCGCTCGGATCATCACCGAGACACTGCGGTTGTACCCACCGGTCTGGCTGCTGACCCGGCGCACGTCCACGGACACCGAGCTGGCGGGGCGGCACCTGCCGGCCGGGACTGTCGTGGTGTTCAGCCCCTACGTCCTGCATCGTCATCCGCGCCTGTACCCGGACCCCGACCGGTTCGACCCCGACCGCTGGCGGGAGGACACCGGCTGCCCCCGTGCCGAGCGCTCCTTCACCCCGTTCGGCGCCGGTGCCCGTAAATGCATCGGCGACGAATACGCCAGGACCGAGGCCACGCTCGCGCTGGCCACCATCGCCGCGCAATGGCGGCTCGAGCCGCTCCCGGAGGCATGCGTGCGCCCAGCGCCTCGGCTCGCGCTCGCCCCGCGCTCACTGCGCATGCGCCTGCACAGGCGCTGAGCGCCACCGCGGCGGCAGTGGTCCCCCCCGTCACCTGTCCAGCCACCTGAGAGCGTGACTTCCGCGATGCAGACACTGCACTGTTCCGACACCGCGCTTGCCATCCACCGTGCGATCAACGGGACTTCGTGCCCGTATCCGCGCGACAGCAGCCTGCCGGAGCGCTTCGAGCACTGGGCCGCGTGCCGGCCGCACGCCGTCGCGGCCGTCCAGGGAAGCCGGGAGCTGAGCTACCGCGGGCTCAACCGGCTTGCCAACGGGCTGGCTTACGCGTTACGAGCCAAGGGCGTCGGGCCGGGCACCACGGTCGGCGTGTGCATGGCGCGCTCGCCGGAGATGCTGGCGGCGCTGCTGGGAATCCTCAAGTGCGGGGCCACCTACGTGCCGTTGGATCCCCTGTGGCCGGACGCACGCCTTTGCTACGTCCTCGACGACACGGGCAGCACTTGGGTGCTGAGCGACCAGCCGCACACCCTCGCACCACGGCTCGACGGCGCCGCCTGCCGAATGCTGCCGGTCGACGCGCGCACTCTGGTGGGCGGCGACGAAAATCCCCCGTGCCCGGCGAGCGCCGAGAGCATCGCCTGCGTCAATTTCACCTCCGGCTCGATGGGCCGTCCCAAAGGCGTACCGATCTTTCACCGCGGCATCAACCGACTGGTGCACGGCGCCACTTACGGACCACTGAACGAGCACAGCCGCGTGCTGCAGATCACGCCGGTCACCTTCGACATCGCCACCTGGGAGATCTGGGGCGCGCTCCTCAACGGCGGGGCATCGGTGCTCTATCCGGCGGAGCCGATCCGTTTGTCCACGCTCGACAAGGTCATGAAGGACGGTCGCGTCACCATCACGCTGCTGACCACGGCCCTGTTCAACCTGGTCGTCGACGAAGCTCCCGAAGCTCTGGAGACCGTCGGCACGATCACCACCGGGGGAGAGGCCCACTCGAACCGGCACATGGCCAAGGCGGTGCGCATCTACGGCCCCGGCCGGGTGGTCAACCTTTACGGCCCCACCGAGTGCACCTGCATCGGCACGTTCCACCCCGTCGACGAGCCGCCACGCGACGACACCCCCATACCGATCGGCAAGCCCATCCAGAACACCCGGCTCTACGTCCTCGACGACAGCGCCCGACGCCTGTGCGAGCCGGGCGAGAGCGGCGAGATCTGCCTGGCCGGGGACGGACTGGCCGCGGGCTATCTGGGGCTGCCGGAACTCACCGGCGAACACTTCATCCACCGCTCCATAGGCGGCGTCCCGGAACGCCTCTACCGCACCGGCGACCGAGGCCACCTACTGCCGGACGGCGACGTCGTTTTCGACGGACGGCTCGACGACCAGGTCAAGGTCAACAGCCATCGCATCGAACTGGGCGAGATCACCCACCACCTCAACCGCGACCCGGCCGTCAAGCGTGGCTATGTGACGGTGCGCGAAAGTCACGGCGAGAAGTCGCTGGTGGCCTTCGTCATCCCCGCGGCTGCCGACGTCACGCCCGAAGACCTGCGCGAACGCCTGGCCGCCCAGCTGCCCCGGTACATGGTCCCGGCACAGATCCATCTCCGCGACACCTTCCCCCTGACCCCGAACGGCAAGGTCGACGGCCGTGCCCTGCTCGGGCCCCTCTCCGACCCCCAAGGAGCGTCCGCACCATGAGCGACGCGGCTGACCCGGCGACCCCCGCCAACCACGCCCGGCCGACCGCGACGGAGGCGGTTCTGGCCGACATGTGGCACGACCTCCTCGGCCTCACCCACGCCGGGCCCGGAGACGACTTCTTCACAGCGGGCGGTACATCGGTCACCGTCATCAGATTTCTCCAGCGCGTCGAGAAGAGGTTCGGCCCGGACACCCTGACACCCGAGCAAATCTACGACGACCCCAGGCTCGGCGTGCTTGCGCGGGTCATCGACGGAAGCAGATCCGCCCGTGATCCAGACGGGAGCAGCCGTGATGGATGGCATCTTCACGGCCGCTCCGGAGCCATGGTCACGCAGATAGTCACGCAGAACGCCTCAGGGCCGGCCTCCCGTGAAGGAAACCGGCCCTGAGCTGGTGCTGAGAACACCGGGGCCGACGGGCCCGTCAGTCCTTCTGCGCCGACGGCGGCAACTGGCGCAGCTTCACCGGGGTCTTGGAGCCGAAGGCCCAGTTCAGCATCTTCACCGCGTCCGGGTAGCGGCTGGCCGGGTCGTTGAGGATGACGCCCACGACCGTGCGCTTGCCGCGCTGGGCGGCGAAGACGAGGCACGGGCCGGCGGCGGTGCCCGTTCCCGTCTTGATGCCGATGGCGCCCTTGTACGAGCCGAGCAGCTTGTTCGTGTTGTCCCAGTAGTAAGTGCGGTTGACGTTCGCTGCCTTCTGCTGGGTGGTGGTCGTCCTGACCACCGTGCCGAACGTGGCGCTCGTCAGCGCGTGCCGTGCGAGCTCCGCGGAGTCGCGGGCGGTGGTGTAGTTGTTCCCGGCCTGCGATATGCCGTCGAACGAGTCGTACTTGGTGTTCTTCATGCCCAGCTCGGCAGCCTTCCGGTTCATCTTGGCGATGAACGATGCCGTCCTGGCGGCCTCGGTGCTGCCGGTGCCGAAGGTGTCGGCGAGGGCGTCCGCGGCGTCGCAGCCGGACGGGAGGAGGAGGGCGTAGAGCATCTGCCGAACCGTCAGTTTGTCGCCCGTGCGCAGGTCCGCCGTGCTCGCCCCGGTGCGCTCCACGTAGTCGCGGTAGGACTGCTTGACGGTGATCTGCCGGTTCAGGTCGAGGCCGGGGCTGTCGAGGACGGTCATCGCGGTCATGACCTTGGTGGTGCTGGCCATCTGCCGCCTGGTGTCGGCGCCCTTGGCCCACAGCTCCCGGTCGGTGCCGTTGTCGAGCAGGAACGCGCCCTTGGCGGCTATGCCCGACGGGCCGCTCTGTGCTTCCGCGGCCGTCGCCGGGAGGGCCACTGCCGCGGCCACGGCCGAGGCGACTGCGGCAACAGTCCACCGGCGGGCCGGTCTTCTCCCAGTTCGTTCCATGTGGCTACCTTTTCCTCACGTGTTGGGGTGAGCGAGATGGGTGAGCCGATAATCGCACCCGCCGTCGCACGAGGAGAACTCAGGACCGCCTCAGTCGCCCGCGGTCACCCACGCGTAGGCCTGCTCGGCGTCGAACTCCTGCTGCCCGCCTGCGAATACCAGCCCGGCCGTGGTGAATCCCGCGTCCTGTGGCATCCCGGGGGCATAGGGCACGGCGATGCAGCGCATTCCGGCCGCATGCGCCGCCTCCGCGCCCGGTGCGGCGTCCTCCACCACGACGCACCTCCCGGGCGCGACCCCCATCCGGCGCGCCGTCTCCAGGAAGACGTCCGGCTCGGGCTTGCCGTGCGGCACTTCCTCCGCGGAGACGGCGACGGGAAAGCAGACGGACAGCCCGGTGGCGGA
The DNA here is from genome assembly GCF_058146165.1 of Streptomyces sp. AM25. Classification (NCBI taxonomy): domain Bacteria; kingdom Bacillati; phylum Actinomycetota; class Actinomycetes; order Kitasatosporales; family Streptomycetaceae; genus Streptomyces; species Streptomyces sp. AM25. The sequence continues at coordinate 400,565 of NZ_JBKIWN010000003.1, forward strand.
CAGCACCGTCTCGATCGTCCTGAGCGAGGAGCCGGATGCCACCGCGAGCGGGACGCCTGCCGCGTGCAGCCGCTCCACGAACTTGCGCATTTCCGGAAACACTTCGGTCCCGGCCGCGGCCAGCTCCAGATAAAGGCGGTTCTGCAGGGAGAGCAACTCGGCGACCGGTGCCTCGATGCGGTGCTCGCTCCGCAGTGCCTCCAGCGTCTCGAGGGTGCCGATGCCGATGAAGCGGCAGTGGTCCTCCCAGGTGAAGTCGTGCACGCCGTAGTGGGCGAGCGTTCTCCGCCCTGCCGCGTAGTAGTTCGGCTCGCTGTCCACGAGCGTTCCGTCGAGATCGAAAATGACCGCAAGATTTTGGGGCGTGACCATGCGCCCAGGATGCCAAGCCGGGAGGCCGCGGCCGCGGAACCCCCTGCCGAGGGACTCTTCCGCTCAGGGATTCTTCTGCGCCGCCGCCCGTCCCACGGCCTCCACCAGGGGCACCATCCGGTACGGCACCCGCTCGCGCAGCACCATCTCCGTGCGCGTGCGCACCACACCCGGCAGCCGGACCATCAGCTGGATCACGTCCTCCAGGTGGGCCGCATCGCGCGCGACCACGCGCGTCATGACATCGCCGCCGCCGGTGATCGAGAACGCCTCGATGATCTCCGGGATCCCGGCCAGGGCGTCGGCCACCGTGTCCAGATGGCCCTGGGTGACCTCGATGTGGACGAAGGCCAGTACCGGATGGCCCAGCGCCGCGGGGGACAGCCGGGGGCCGGTGCCGGTGATCACCCCGTCGCGCTCCAGGCGGTCGAGCCGCGCCTGCAGGGTGCCGCGCGCGATCCCGAGCACGCGCGCGTACTCGCGCACACTCGTCCGGGGCTGCTCCAGCAGCAGCCTCAGGATCCTGGCGTCCAGCGCGTCAACGGCCATGGGCAGGCTTCTTCCTGGTCGGCGGTCCAGGGTCGCGACTGTACCAATGGTCCGGTCACTCACCGTTCAGGGGCTGCGATGGCCTTGACGGTCGCAGGTTCAGGCCTCCGCCGCGCCGGACGCCTCGACGGACTTCCCGGACGACTCGCCAGACTTCCCGGACGCCTCGACGGTGCACGTCAGTTCACCGTCCTGCACGTCGCACACGACGGTGTCGCCCGGGCCGACCTGCCCGTCGAGCAGCATGGTCGAGAGCCGGTTGTCGAGCTCGGTCTGGATCGTGCGGCGCAACGGCCGGGCGCCGAACTCCGGCTGATGGCCCCGGTTCGCCAGCCACTCCTTGGCCGTTCCCGTCACGGTGAGACCGACCTGCTGGGCGTGCAGCCGGCGTCGGCTGCGCTCCAGCAGCAGATCGACGATCCGGACCAGGTCGGCCCTGCCGAGCGCGTGGAAGACGACGACCTCGTCGATGCGGTTGAGGAATTCGGGGCGGAAGTGCCTGCGCAGCTCGGCCATCAGGTCGTCCCTGATCTCGTCCACCGCGCCCTTGTGGTCCAGGATCTGCTGGGAGGCGATGTTGCTGGTCATGATGACGACCGTGTTGCGGAAGTCGACCGTGCGCCCCTGCGCGTCGGTCAGCCGCCCGTCGTCGAGGACCTGCAGCAGCAGGTTGAAGACGTCCGGGTGGGCCTTCTCCACCTCGTCGAACAGCAGCACGCTGTACGGCTTGCGGCGCACCGCCTCGGTGAGCTGTCCGGCCTCCTCGTAACCGACGTATCCGGGCGGTGATCCGACGAGCCGGGAGACGGTGTGCCGCTCCTGGAACTCGCTCATGTCGAAGCGGACCATCCGGTCCTCCTCCCCGAAGAGGATCTCCGCCACGGCCTTGGCCAGTTCGGTCTTGCCGACGCCCGTCGGACCGAGGAAGAGGAAGCTCCCGGTGGGACGGTCGGGGTCGCCCATGCCCGCGCGGCCCCGGCGCACGGCCTGGGCCACCGCGGTGACGGCCTCGTCCTGGCCGACCACCCGCTCGTGCAGGGTTTCCTCCAGTTTCATCAGACGTTCGCGCTCGGTCGCCGTCAGCTGGGAGACCGGGATACCCGTGCGCCGGGACAGCACCTCGGCGACGTCCTCGGCGGTGACGACGGCAGCGGGCGCCCGTTCGCCGTCGAGCTCCGAGAGCTGCTGCTCCGTCTCCCGGACGCGCTGCTTGAGCTCCGCCGCACGCTCGTAGTCCTCGTTGCTGACCGCTTCGTCCTTCTCGCGGTTCAGGCCGGTGAGCCGCTCCCGCAGGTCGTCGGCCTCGGTTTCGTCGCCGGTGCTGCGCAGCGCGACGCGGGCTCCTGCCTGGTCGACGAGGTCGATGGCCTTGTCGGGGAGGAAACGGTCGCTGATGTAGCGGTCGGAGAGCGCGGCGGCGGTGTCGAGGGCCTCGTCGGTGAAGCGCACGCCGTGATGGGCCTCGTAGGAGTCGCGCAGCCCGTGCAGGATCTCGACCGTCTCGTCCACGGTGGGCTCGCGCACCATGACGGGCTGGAAGCGGCGTTCCAGTGCGGCGTCCTTCTCGACGTTCTTGCGGTACTCGCCGATCGTGGTCGCGCCCACCACGCTGAGGTCGCCGCGGGCCAGAGCGGGCTTGAGGATGTTGCCGGCGTCCATGGCCCCCTCGGCGCCGCCCCCGGCACCGACGACGGTGTGCAGCTCGTCGATGAACAGGACGACGCTCTTCCGTGCCGTGGTGACCTCGTCGATCACCTTCTTCAGACGTTCCTCGAACTCGCCGCGGTACTTGGAGCCGGCCACCAGACCGGCCAGGTCCAGTGCGACGACCCTGCGGTCCCGCAGCGTCTTGGGCACGTCGCCGGAGACGATCCGCTGGGCCAGGCCCTCGACGATGGCGGTCTTGCCGACACCGGGGTCGCCCAGCAGGACGGGGTTGTTCTTCGAGCGCCGGGAGAGCACCTCCACCGTCTGCTCGATCTCCTCGGCGCGGCCGACCACGGGGTCGAGCCGCCCGGCGCGGGCCTCCTCGGTCAGATCACGGCCGTACTCGTCGAGCGTCGGGGTGCTGCTCCGCCCACCGCCCTCCGCCCGGCCGCCGGTGAAGCCCTCGCGCAGTGCGCCGGGGTCGAACCCGTCGGAACGCAACGTCCGGGTGGCGTCCGAGGAGGGGTCCTCCAGCAGCGCGGTCAGAATGTGCTCGGGGCCGATGTACGAGGACCCGGCGCGCTGGGAGAGCGCGTGGGCGGCCAGCAGCGCCCGTTTTGCGGCGGGCGTCAGGGCCGGCTCGCCGTCGCCGCCGCCCGAGGGCAGCGCCTCCTGCAGTTCGGCCGCCAGGTCGTCCGGCCCGATGCCCGCCTGTTCCAGCAGATGGCGGGCGGGCGCGACCTGGGTGGCCGCCCACAGCAGATGCGCGGTGTCCAGATCGGCCCCGTCCTCCGCGGCGCGCTTCCCGGCTGCCGCCAGGAGTTCGTGCGAGGACTCGCTGAGGAGGCGCCCGATGGGCACCCGCTGCACCGCCGGGGGCGAGGCCGCCGGACTCATGCCGAAGAAACGGCTGAACAGGTCGGAGAAGGGGTCGCCGGACCCGAAGGGCGAAGTCGTCACGGTGATCATCCGATCCGGCGGGCGCGCATACACCTGCAGGCGCCGGCACGCCGCGCCGTCGCCGGCTGCGGGGAGCGGCGCGGTGTCCGGCGTTCCGGTCCGCGGCCGCTCCCACCACCATGGGCCCGGATCCGAGGGTCCGCACCTCGGCCGCAGCACGGGTCGGCCACTGGCCTTGTGCAGGCGCGCATCACAGCTACGGAGCTGTGCCAATGGCACAGAATATTTCGTATCTCTTGAGCCAACGGGATGACTGATGTTGTGATGGAGGGGTCGATGGCGCTGCGGGTCTCCGCGGCGCCTTTTTCATGTCGGTATGCGTCGGTATGCAGGGAGCGGAATCTGTGCTGAAGCGGGTGTTCGTGGCTCCGGACCCGGGGAGGCTGCGGCTGCGGAGTGCTGTCCGGGCCGTCCTCGGCGTCGGTCTGGCGGTGACCGTCTGCGGTCTGGCCGGCCACTCCCTGGTCGCGGCCGTCATCGGCGGTCTCGCCGCGCTCCTCGCGCTCTTCACGGTCACCGACACGACCGTCCGCGGACAGGCGGTCACCACCGCCCTGCTGCCCGCGGTCGGCTTCCCCGTGCTCGCCCTGGCGACGATGCTGCACGGCCAGCCCCTGGCACGGGACGCGGCCTTCCTCGCCGTCATGGGAACGGGTGTCTACGCCCGCCGCTGGGGACCGCGCGGCCACGCACTCGGCGTGTTCGCGTTCATGACCTTCTTCGCGACGCAGTTCCTGCACGCCGTGCCCGCGCAACTGCCCGAGCTCTTCACGGCCGTCACCTACTCCCTCCTCGTCTCCTCGGCCGTCCGCTTCGGCCTGTGGTGCTACGAGCGCAGGCTGCCGCCCGCCGCCGCGCCCGCCCCGCCCGGCGGATCCGGGCTCGCCCGCACGACCACCCGCCAGGCGGTCCAGGCCGCCATGGGCGGCGCCTTCGCCCTCATGGCCGGGCAGCTGCTGTCCGACCAGCGCTGGTACTGGGCCGTCGGTGCCACATGGTGGATCTTCGTGAACACCGCCTCCCGCGGCGAGACCCTCGTACGGGGCTTCCGCCGGATCCTCGGCACCCTGCTCGGCATCGCCGCCGGAGGCGCCGTCGCCATCCCGCTGCACGGAGCCCCGGTGCCTTCGGCGGTCCTCATCGCCGTGTGCATCTTCGGGATCTTCTACTCGGCTCCCGTCTCCTACACGTGGATGATGTTCGCGGTGACGCTGATGGCCGGACTGCTCTACGGGCTTCTCGGCGTCCTGAACCCCGCCCTGCTCGTCCTCCGGCTGGCCGAGACCGCGGCCGGGGCGCTCGGTGCCGTCCTCGCCGTGCTGCTCGTGCTGCCCGTGACCACGCACGCCACCACCGATGCCTGGATCCGGCGCGCGCTGCACTGCGTGCACGCCTGCGCCGCCGAGGCCGGTGCCCGTCTCGCCGGCTCCACGCTCGCGGACCCGGCGGCCCGGGTCGCCGAACTGGAGCTGCTGCTCGGCCGGGTGGGGCTCTCGCTCGCACCGCTGGTCCATCCCTTCAGCCCCCTGCGCGCCCGCAAGGAGAAGGCGCGGCGCGTGCTCGCCCTCCTCGACGACTGCGCCCGCGAGGTCCGGGGTCTGGCGGCCGTCGCCGCGGACCCGGTGGCCTCGCACGACGACCGCCTCACCGCCGCCTGCCTGCGCGTGGAGGCCGCGGTGGAGGCGCTGACCACGCCGGGGACGGAACGCGGCACGGCTGCCGTGGCTACGACTGCGGGGCGCACGGAGACGGAGCCCGCCGCGCTCGTCCACCTGCACGGCCTGGAGAGGGCGCTGGCGGAACTGGCCGTGCCCCTGCACAGCACCCGGCCGTCGCCGCTGGTCGGGGCCTGACGGGTGCACGCTCTGAGCCCGTTCCCGTCACTGTCGGTGGTGCCCTGTAGCGTCGGGTGCATCAAGACGGTCCGAGGGCGGGCCAGGGAGGGGGCTGTCATGCGCGGAAACGGACGCGAGGGCGGGCAGCGGGGTCGCTGGGCCTACATCGGCTCGTTCACGGAAGCAGGCGGTCACGGCGTCACCGTCGCCGAAGTCGACCCCGATTCGGGTGCGTTGACGCCCGTGTACACCACCGATGCCGTCGCGAACCCGTCGTTCCTGGCGCTGTCCCCCCGCGGTGACGTGCTCCATGCCGTGAGCGAGACCGACGAGGGGGCCGTCGCCGCCTTCTCGCTGGGCGACCCGGCGAGGCCGCGGCTCCTCGGCCCCGTCGTGCCCGTGGGCGGTGCGGGGCCCACGCATCTGGCCGTTGCCGGCCGGCGGCTGTTCACGGCCAACTACGGCTCGGGCAGCGTCAGTGCGCTGCCGCTCCGCCCGGACGGTTCCCCCGTGGCCCCCTCGGCCGTGCTGCCGCACAGAGGCGGCGGGCCGGTGACCGAGCGGCAGGAGGGGCCGCATGCCCACGCCGTCGTGCCCGATCCTTCCGGCTCCTGGCTGCTCGCCGCGGATCTGGGTACGGACGCGGTGTACGTCTACGCGCTCGACCCTGCGACCGGCACCCCCGTCCTGCACGGGGAGACCGCGCTGCGCCCGGGGAGCGGGCCCCGGCAGCTGGCCTTCCATCCGCGCGGTCACCGGGCGTACGTGGTCGGCGAGCTCGACTCGACGGTGACCGTGTGCCGGTGGGACGCGGCCTCGGGGGTGCTCGCAGCGGACGGCTCCGGGGTGCACGCGGCCGGGTTCCCGTGCGGCGGCAGTGCGCCCAACTACCCCTCGACCGCGGTCGTCTCGGAGGACGGCCGGTTCCTGTGGGTGGCCAATCGCGGCCGCGACAGCATCGTCGTCTTCGCGCTCGACCCGGACGGCGGGGCGCCCGTGCCGCGCGGCGCCGTGGGCTGCGGCGGCCACTGGCCCCGGCACCTGGCCGCGCATCCGGGCGGCCGGCTGCTGTATGCCGCCAACGAACGCTCCGGAGGCGTCAGCTGGTTCACCGTGGACCCGGACACGGGCATACCCGCGCAGGCGGGCACGGTCGCGGTACCGGCCGCCTCGTGCGTGGTCCTCGCCTGAGCGCCGGCTGACGCGGGGCCGTTTCACGGACGGTCCGGGAAACGCCCGAGGGCCTCCTCTCGATGGGGAGGCCCTCGGACGGGCGCTGGTGCCTGCGGGGGTCAGCGGAGCTGCATGCCGCCCGGTCCCGCGGCCGTCGGCATCGGGATGCCCAGCACCTCCGTGTACTTGGCCAGGGCAAGCTTGCCGATCGCGGGGTACGCGCCCAGGGCCTCGGCGGTGGCGCAGCCCGCCTCCTTGGCCGCCATGGCCGGCAGTGCCCCGTCGGCCTCGGGGCCGATCAGGCAGGGCGCCAGTGCGAGGTTCCGGGAGCCGGAGGCGCGCAGCTGGTCGGCTGCCCGGGCCACGGCACCGTCCTCGTCCAGCGCGGCGGCCAGCACGGGCACCGCGAGGCGGGCGGAGAGGAGCATGCCGGTGATGCCCGCGGCCTGCGCCGCCTCCTCGCCGCCGATCGTCGCGAGGACGATGCCGTCCGCGGCGGTGGTGACGGTGAAGAGCCGGGCCCGGTCGGCGCGCGCCAGGCCGGCCTCGGAGAGGCGCACGTGCAGGGCCTCGGCGAGCAGCGGGTGCGGGCCGAGGGCGTCGGTGAGCTCGCAGGCGGCGCCGCTGTTCATGACGGCCTGGCGTATCCGGCGCAGCACCGCGCTGTCCGGCCCCGCCAGCAGCGGGATCACCACGGCGTCGGGCGCCTGCGCCCAGGCGTCGGCCTCGCCGGCGTCCGTCGCGGCCGCCTGCTGGGCGTATGCGGTGCGCTGGGCGGCGGCGTGGCCGAGGACGGCGTCCAGGGCGGGGTAGCCCGGCTCGTCGGCCGCGGCCTCGTGGTCCAGGTAGCCGATCCGGGCGTCGAGCCCGGGGAGCTCCGAGCGGGCGATGCTGAGGAGCTCCTCGGCGAGGCGGCGCATGGCGGTGTCGGGCGTCCCGGGCACGGCGAGCACCAGCGGGGGTGCACCCGCCGGAGCGGCCACGGGCTCGGGCCGCCGGTGCCGCCCGGGCTGGCGGGGGCGGGGCATTCGTACTGGCAGGCCGGTGGGCCCTGTGGGGGAGCTCATGCGCCCGCATGTTAGCCGTTCATCGGACTCGGTCGTTCGGGCGGGGGTAACTGAACACGGTCGAGCAAGGTATGTCTGGATTCAATCGCCGGTTCATCCCGTGCATGCGGATGTGTTCAGCAAACGACGTGGAGTAGTGACCCATCGGCAGGCAGTAACAGAGTGTCCGTCAGCAGTGCGGCTGCCACGCACAATGCGCCGTCGAGCGGACCGCCCGCGGCGGCCGTCAGCCGGGCGCCGGGCAGTTGCTCGTGCAATTCCCGGCGTACCGGGGCGAGCAGTGGTTCACCGATGCCGAACAGCCCGCCGGTGAGCGCCACTTGGTGCACCGCAGGCTCCTTCGCGGGGTCATCCGCTGCGAGAGGGCAGGCTGCTGCGGCGGCCTCGGCGATGTGCCGTGCGGCGGACCGCAGGATGTCCGCCGCGACCTCGTCGGCAGCGGCGCACCGGGCGACCTCGGGGGCGAAGGAGGCGAGCACGGCCGGACGGTCGGCGCGCGGATAGAGCTGTCCGGGCAGCCCGGCTGTCGGCCCGAAGACCGCTTCGAGCCGTTCCAGCAGCGCGGCCGAACCGCCCGCGCGCCCGTCGTGCGCGCGCAGCGCCGCCTCCAGCCCGGCGCGCCCGATCCAGGCACCGCTCCCGCAGTCGCCCAGCAGGTGTCCCCACCCGTCGGCGCGCCGCCAGCCGCCCGCGGGGGACAGGTCGGTGCCCAGCGCCACGATGCCGGTGCCCGCGGCGACCACGACGCCCGGACGCTGTCCGAGCGCCCCGGCATAGGCGGTCACGGCGTCGGAGGCCAGGGCGAGCCGGCGCACGCCCAGCGCCTCCCGCAGCGCGCCGGGAAGGACGGCGCGGAGGTCGGTCCCGAGCGTCGACATCCCGGAGGCGCCCACGCACACGGCCTCGCAGCGCTCGGCCCCTGCCGCGCGCAGCAGTTCACGGGCAGCGGGCAGCACCCCGTCGAGAAGGCTGCACGCGTCGATGCCCCGGGCGCCGGTGACGGCGGGCTCCGCGGACGTGCGGACCCAGGTGCCCCCGGCCGGGAGAGGAGCGCCCCCGTCGGCGGAGGCCAGGGTGACGCGGAGGCCCGAGCCGCCCGAGTCGACCCCCAGGACGAGACCGCGCCGCGCTGCGGAGCTGCTCATGACGGTCGCCCCGCCCTACGGGAGCTGCCAGTTCACCGGAGCCGCGCCCTGGCCGACCAGGAGGTCGTTGACCCGGCTGAACGGCCGGGAGCCGAAGAAGCCGCGGTCGGCGGACATGGGGGAGGGATGCGCCGACTCGACGCAGGGCACGCCGCCCAGCAGCGGGCGCAGATTGCGGGCGTCACGGCCCCACAGCACGGCCACCATCGGCTTGCCCCGGCCGACCAGCGCCCGGATCGCCTGCTCCGTGACCTCCTCCCAGCCCTTGCCGCGGTGCGCAGCGGGCTTGCGCGGGGCGGTGGTCAGCGCCCTGTTGAGCAGCAGCACGCCCTGCTGCGTCCACGGCGTGAGGTCGCCGTTGGACGGGCGGGGGAGTCCCAGGTCCGCGTTGAGCTCGCGGAATATGTTCTCCAGGCTGCCCGGCAGGGGCCGGACGTCCGGGGCGACGGAGAAGCTCAGCCCCACGGCGTGGCCGGGCGTGGGATACGGGTCCTGTCCGACGATCAGGACCCGTACCTCGTCGAACGGTTGCTGGAACGCGCGCAGGACGTTGGCGCCCGACGGCAGATAGGTGCGCCCCGCCGCGATTTCGGCCCGCAGGAAGTCGCCCATCGCGGCGACCCGCCCGGCCACCGGTTCGAGTGCCTCGGCCCAGCCCGGTTCGACGATCTCCTTCAACGGCCGTGCAGCCACAGCTGCTGCCCCTCCCTGCCCGAGCGGATCTGAACGATTGCGCATTCCTGCGCAGGGTTCAGGATCGTACGCGAGCGGGAGGCGGGGCTCATATCGTCCGGGGCGGGATCCGGGCGGGGCCGCGGGCCGACACGCCCGGCAGGTTCATCCGAAAGGGTGCTCAGCGGGCCCTGGCGTACTGGCGGGGTGCGCGCAGGTCGCCGCCGAGCGCCCCGGCGGCCCGCTGTGCCCAGAACGGGTCGCGCAGCAGCTCGCGGCCCAGCAGCACGGCGTCGGCCGCGCCCTCGGCGACGATCTTCTCGGCCTGCTGCGGTTCGGTGATCAGTCCGGCGACGGCGACCGGCAGCCCGGTCTCGTCCTTCACCCGCTGTGCGAACGGCACCTGGTAGCCAGGGCCGACGGGGATGCGCGCGTCGGGGGCGAGGCCGCCGGTGGAGACGTCGAGGAGGTCCACGCCGTGGGCGCGGAGCTCGCGGGCGAGGCGCACGGTGTCGTCGCCCGTCCAGCCCTCGCGGCCGTCCTCGGGGTTCTCCGTGAGCCAGTCGGTCGCGGAGATGCGGAAGAACACCGGCAGTTCGTCGGGCCACACCGCGCGGACGGCGTCCACGACCTCCAGCGCGAAGCGGGCGCGGTTCTCGAAGGAGCCGCCGTACTCGTCGGTGCGGTGGTTGCTGTGCGGCGAGAGGAATTCGTTGATCAGGTAGCCGTGGGCGCCGTGCACCTCGACGACCTCGAACCCGGCCGCCAGGGCGCGCCGTGCCGCGGCGGCGAACTGCCCCACGATCCCCTTGATCTGATTGACCGTCAGCTCGTCGGGGACGGGGTGGTCGTCCCGGAACGCCAGCGGGCTGGGGGCGAGCGTGCGCCAGCCCTCCTCCGGTTCCACGGGCCCGCCGCCGTTCCAGGGGGCCTCGGTGGCCGCCTTGCGCCCGGCGTGCGCTATCTGGATGCCGGGAACGGTGCCCTGCTGCTTCAGGAACGCCGTGATGCGCCGCAGCGCGTCGGCCTGGGTGTCGTTCCACAGCCCCAGGTCCGCGGGGCTGATCCGGCCCTCGGGGCTGACGGCGGTGGCCTCGACGAGGATCAGTCCGGTGCCGCCGGCGGCACGCGCGGCGTAGTGCGCGAAGTGCCAGTCGTTCGCCACGCCCGTGCCGGGGCCGGAGGCCTCGGCCGAGTACTGGCACATCGGCGCCATCCAGGCGCGGTGGGGGAAGGTCAGCGACCGGAGGGTCAGGGGGTGGAACAGTGCGCTCACGGCAGGCTCCGTTTCGGGTCTCGCCTGCGGGCAGGCGGGCTTCGTCCTGGCTCGTACGATAGTCATCGTAGTACGTGAGGTGTCAAACTACGATGGCTCTCGTACAATGGATCCTCCGGAATCCCCGGGCCGTCGCCGTCGCATCCCGAGGAGAGCCGCCGTGCAGAACCCGACCAGTCGCTCCCTCGAGCACCCCGGCCGCGAAGCGATCCGGCTGGAGGGCGTGCTGCACGCCCTGTCCGACCCCCTGCGTCTGGGGATCGTGTGCGCACTGGCGGGCGGCGACCGCGAGCAGTCCTGTTCGGTGTTCGACCTGCCCATCAGCAAGTCCACCACCACGCACCACTTCCGCGTGCTCCGGGAGAACGGGGTGATCCGGCAGATCTACCGGGGCACCGCGAAGATGAACTCCCTGCGCCGGGACGACCTGGACGAGCTCTTCCCCGGCCTCCTCGACAGCGTCCTCACCGCCGCCGCCCACCAGGCCGGCCGGCTCGGCGCGGCCGGCTGACGCGCCGTCGCACGTGGTCGGGTCAGCGGCCGCCCCGCGCCGCGGCGAGCAGACCGGCCCAGTCCGGGATCTTCACCGTTCCGCGGCCCAGCCGCTGTCCGAGCGCCGCCTCCGCCGCCTCGATCCCCAGCCAGCCCGGCCACTCCACCGGCTCCTGCCCCGCGGCCCGCAGCGCCGCCTGCGCATCGCCCGACGGCCGGCGGGCCAGCAGCGCCTCGGCATCGGCGAGCAGGGACGCGACCGTCTCCTTGGCGCAGGGCCGGTTGGTGCCGATCACTCCCGTCGGGCCGCGCTTGATCCAGCCCGCGACGTACTCGCCCGGCGCGGGCGCCCCGTCCCGCAGCACCCGGCCCTCCACGTGCGGCACCGTCCCGTTCCGCGCGTCGAAGGGCAGGCCCGGGACCGGCACCCCGCGGTACCCCACGGACCGGAGCACGAGCTGCGCCCCGATCTCCTCGAAGCGCCCGGTCCCCACGACGCCGCCGGTCCCGTCCGGCTCGGTCCGCTCGAAGCGCACCGCCTCCACCGCCCGGTCCCCGAGCAGGGCGACGGGGCGCAGGAAGAACCGGAGCCGGATCCGGCGCCCCTGCTCCTGTTCCGGCCGTCCGGCCCAGCCCCGCAGGACCGTCACGTTGCGCCGGGCGGCCGACGGCAGCCCGGACGGGTCGGCCCACGCCGGGTCCAGCGCCGCCTCCTCGTCCCGCACGAGGGCCTGAACCCCCGTCAGCCCGCCCAGCTCGCGCAGCTCCTTGGTGGTGAACTTCGCCTGCGCGGGACCGCGCCGGCCCACCATGTGGACGTCCGCGACCCGGCTGCCGGCCAGGGCCGCGAGCGCCGGGTCCGGCACGTCCGTGGCCCGCAGTTCGTCCGCACCGCGCGCCAGCAGCCGGGCCACGTCCACGGCCACGTTCCCGACGCCGATCACCACGGCCGACCGGGCGCCCAGGCCGAACCCGCCGGGCGCGGCGTCGGGGTGGGCGCTGTACCAGGAGACGAACTCCGTGGCCGAGAAGCTCCCCGGCAGGTCCTCGCCGGGGATCCCCAGCCGGCGGTCGGCCGCCGCGCCCACGCAGTAGACCACCGCGTGGTAGAGCTCCAGCAGCCGCCGCGGCGCCAGCGCCCCGGGCTCCTCGCCCACCCGCACGTTGCCCAGGAACGTGACGCCGGGGTGCTCCAGGGCCGTCCGGAGCGTGTTCTGCAGCGACTTGATCTTCTCGTGGTCGGGTGCGACCCCGTAGCGCACCAGCCCGTACGGGCAGGGCAGCCGGTCCAGCACGTCCACGGTCACCCCGGGGACGGACTGCTGCTGCACGAGGGCCTGGGCGGTGAAGACGCCGCTCGGGCCCGAACCGACGACTGCGACGCGAAGCACGGAAGGTCTCCTTCCAGCAGGTGCGTCCAGGATCGCACCGGGAGCAGGGTCGCGTCAGGGGCACACGCGGCTCAGCCGCCCGTGGTGCGCGGCCGCTCCCCCGGAGGAACGCCGAGCTCCCAGGCGAGCCCGTACCGCTGGAACAGCTCGGCCCGCAGCAGCTCCAGGGGCATCGGCGCCCCCGGCAGCAGCACCCCCACCACCGCTCCCATCAGCAGGGCACGCAGTATCCGGTAGTCGGACTCCGGGTCCGCCGAGCCGTACCCGGCCACGGTCTCGCGCAGCAGGGACGCCAGCCGCTGCTGCTCGGGGCACTGGATGAACCCCTCGGCCTGGAGGAGGCCCGCCATATGGGTGCGCATCAGCAGCGGCCGGTCCCGGGCGAGCCCCAGGATCACGTCGATGGCCCGGGCCAGCAGCTCGCGCCCGTCCTCGGTGCGCGGCTCGCGCTCCAGCCCGGCCGCCAGCTCCCGGTGCATCAGCCGGTGCACCGCGGACTGCAGCAACTGCGCCTTGCCCGGGAAGTAGTACGAGACCAGGCCGCGCGCCGCGCCGGCCCGGTCGGCGATGTCCGCGAGGGTCGTCGCCTCGTAGCCGCGCTCGGTGACCAGTTCGACGGTCGCCTGCAGCAGCCGTTCGCGAGAACGGCGGCGCAACTCCTCGTTGACCGCTGCGCTGCGCGGGGACATGCGGATAACTCCTGCGTTGACTGGCTCCGGGCCAATATACTCAGCGGGTAACCGGTTGTCCTTGCCGGGGGCGGGGAAGGACCGGAAGGGCCGTCGGTTTCGGGTGGCGCGGGGGACCACCCGAAACCGACGGTTTCCGCTTGTCTCCTCCGGCGCCTCAGCAGGCCGCCCGGAGGTGCTGCTCCGCAGCGTGCCACTCGGCCAGCAGCTCCTCGTAGACCTTGCGCTCGGCCCTGGTGAGGGCACGGCCTCCGCGCGCCGTGAGGAAGGCGCGGATCACGCGGTTGATCTCCTCGGGGGTCCGCTGGGCGGGGCTCGGAGTGGGCGGCATGAGCTCAGGCTACGAGCGGAAGCGGGCAAAATGCCGCCGCTGCGGCCTGCTTCGCGGAATGCTCATCAAATGGTCATGAAGCCGGAACGGGCCGGGGATCCGGACGTTCCGATTCCGGGGACGCCCCCGGGAACGCCTCGGAGTCACGGCGCGACGGCGCCCTTGGCGGGCCGCCTGCGCCAGGCCACCGCGACCGCCGCCACGCCCGTCACGGCGAGGAAGGCCATGGCGGCCAGGAAGGCCGGCGAAGTGGGCGCCGCCGCGTGGCTGCCCGCGACGACGTAGGCGGCGGTCGTCGGGATGCTGCCGGCGGCGGTCGCCAGGAGGAAGGGCAGCCAGCCCATCCGGGACACCGACGCGCAGTAGTTCGCGGCGGCGAACGGGATCCCGGGAAGCATCCGCAGGACCAGCATCGAGCGGAAGCCGTGCAGGCTCAGCTGCCGGTCCGCCGCCGTCAGCCAGCGGCCGCGCAGCAGGGGACGCAGGGCCTCCTGGCCCAGCAGGCGCCCCAGGCCGAAGGAGACGGCCGAGCCCAGCACGGTGCCCGCCACCGCGGCGGCGGTGCCGGCCGGTCCGCCGAAGAGGGCGCCCGCGGCGACGTTGAGCACGGGGCGCGGCACGAACGCCGCGGTGCACAGCCCGTATGCGGCCGCGAACAGCACGACCGCCGGGCCGCCGGACATCCGCTCCGGCCACCCCTCGGCGAGCAGCCGCTCCGGGCGGCAGGCGAGCACGATCGCCACGGCGGCCGAGAGCAGGGCGACGAGCAGCCCGAGGCGGAACCACGGGGACGTCAGCGCACGGGTGCAGCGCTCGGCGGGGCCGGAGGGCGGCGCGGCGGGATCGGGCATCGAAGGAGCGTAACCGACGCGGTGCGGGGACGGACCGAAGTCGGCGAAGGGCGTACACCCCCGCCTCGTGCCCGGTATAAGCCGCTGTATGAGCCGCTGCGTACAAGCGTCCCCCGCTGATATATCCACGTGCCCCCGGACGGGCACCGGCCTACAGTGCAGACATGGAAGAGCGGTGGGGAGGGGCGCTCGAAAGGGCCGACCAGATGGCGCTGTTCGTCGCGGCGGAGCGCCGGGCGAGGCTTGCGCTGCGGCAGGGACATCTGGAGAAGGTGCTCACCGCTCAACAGCTCAAGGTAGTCGTCCGGCACATGGTGCAGACGTGGCTGGACGGTTTCGCGGCCGGCTCGGCGGTGCACGGCACGGGCGGTGAGCCGCCCTGACGTCCTGACGGACAATGGGGGAGTGGACGAACCGATACCCGTGACGCGCGACGTGGACTGGGGCACCGCCAAGCTGATGCCCGACGTGGACCGGGCCCGGGCCTGGCTGCTGACCGTGAACGGCGCACCCCAGTCGTACGTCGACCTGGACGACCCCACGCACCTCGAGTTCGAGTACGCGCAGCGCATCGCGCACGTCCTGGACACGGCGGCCGAGCCGGGCCGGCCGCTCGACGTGCTGCACCTGGGCGGCGGTGCCCTCACCCTGCCCCGCTACGCCGCCGCCACCCGCCCGGGCTCCCGGCAGCGGGTCGTCGAGGCGGACCGCGGGCTGATCGCCCTGGTCGGCGAGCACCTTCCGCTGCCGGACGGGGCCGGGACCGAGGTGCTCGCGGCGGACGCCCGCGAGGCGCTGGAGGCCTCGCCGGGCGCGTCCGCCGACGTCGTCGTCGCGGACGTCTTCGGCGGGTCGCGGGTGCCTGCGCACCTCACCTCGGTCGAGTACGCGCACACCGCGGCGCGCGTCCTGCGCCCCGGGGGCCGCTACGCGGCCAACCTCGCCGACGGGGCGCCGTTCACCTTCCTGCGCGCCCAAGTGGCCACCTTCGCGGCCGTCTTCGCGCACGTGTGCCTGATCGCGGAGGCCCCGATGCTGCGCGGGCGCCGCTTCGGCAACGCCGTTCTCGTCGCGTCGCACACCGAACTGCCGCTGGACTCTCTGGCCCGCCGGGCCGCGGGCGACGCCTTTCCCGCGCGGGTCGAGCACGGTGCCGCGCTGGCCCGGTTCGCCGCCGGGGCGGCGGTCGTGCACGACGCGGACGCGGTGCAGTCGCCCGAACCGCCGGGCGGCGCGTTCAGCGTGGGCTGAGACGGCCCCGGCGGTCCGGGCGTGCGGTCAGGGGGACTTGAGCGGGCGGAGCGTGCTCATGATCTTCTTGGCGGTGTCGTCGGACACCTCGCCGTCGATCCCGGTGTCGGCGTAGAGCACCCAGGTCGCGAGGTCGCCGCTGGTGTCCTTGTAGGTCACCGTGAAGGTCTTGCCGTCCGTCATGCACTTGTCGGTCTTCTTCACGTCGGTCACCTTGGCCGAGGCCGTGGAACCGGTGATGCCCTGATCGTTCTTGAAGGGCGTGGCCTTGGTGGTCTCCAGGTGGCCCGACTGCTTGCGGTCGAAGGCGGCGATCGCCCAGTTGCCCGCCTCGGTCTCGGCGGCCTCCTCCATGCTCTTGGCGCCCTGCGCACCCTTGGTGCCGGCGCCGCCCCGCGAGTCGTTCTTCGCGCACTGGTCGGGCTTGTAGTACGCGGTCCCGCTCATCGTGACCAGCGGCTGGCCCTTGTCGTCGGCGAAACCGGTGGACAGGCCCGGCGGGTTGACCGTCCAGTCCGGGGGGATGTCGAAGGCGTCGTGCCGCTTGCTGTTGACGACGGTCTTCCACCCGTCGATCACCGGCTTGACCTCGCCGCCGGCCCGCGGGTTGTCCTCGGGGGCGCTGGGGGCGCCGGTGCTCCGGTTCTGCGCCGATGCCGGGGCCGAGGCGGACGGGGTGGAGCCGCCCTTCGCCGCGTCCTCCTTCTTCTCGTCGTCGCCCAGGACGACCAGGCCGGTCACCGCGGCCGCCGCGACCACGGCCAGCGCCGCCGAGATCGCGATCCACGTCGTGCGCTTGCCGCCGTTCTTCTGCGGCGGCTGCGGTCCGGGTGCGGCCGGGGCCGCCCACTGGCCGGCGGGCGGCTGCTGGTAGGGGTTCGGCTGCTGGTACGGATTGGGTTGCTGCGGATAACCCGGCTGCTGGTACGGGTTGGGTCCCTGCGGGTTCTGCTCGCCCCCGGGCGGCTGCTGTCCTGGCCACATGGCGGATAACCATAGAGGGCGCCGTCCATGGCCGTGATCGACGGCCCTTCCCCACAGATGCTACTGACTGGTAACTTGCCTCTCATGTCAGAGACCCTGCCCTCGATCGGCGACATGCTCACGGCCACCGTGCCCATGGCCCGCACCCTCGGCCTCGTCTTCGAGGAGACCACCCCGGAGCGCGCCGTCGTCCGGCTGCCCGACCGGCCCGACTACCACAACCACGTCGGCGGTCCGCACGCCGGCGCGATGTTCACCCTCGCCGAGTCCGCGAGCGGCGCCATCGTCCTCGCGGCCTTCGGGGACCAGCTCTCCCGGGCCGTGCCGCTGGCCGTGCGCGCCGAGATCGGCTACAAGAAGCTCGCCATGGGCCCGGTCACCGCGACCGCCGAGCTGGGCCGCCCGGCCGCCGAGGTCGTCGCCGAGCTGGACGCGGGGCAGCGCCCGGAGTTCCCGGTCCGGATCTCGATCACCCGCGAGGACGGCGCGGAGACGGGCGAGATGACCGTGGTGTGGACGCTCCGCCCGAACGCTCCGGAGAAGCAGGCCCCGGAGAAGTAGGCCCCGCGCGTCAACCAACGGGCTCCTGGTCGAGTCTTTACCTCCAGTAGGCTTCCCGGCGTGCGTCCGCTCGGCGCACGCCGGGAAGCAGTTCGTCAACCGGGGAGGAACCGGCGTTGCACATCCAGGAGTGGCTCGAATCAGTACCGGCGGTCGCCGTCTACCTCCTGGTGGGCGGGGTCATCGGGCTGGAAAGCCTGGGCATTCCGCTTCCCGGTGAGATCGTCCTCGTCAGCGCCACGCTGTTGGCCGCCTCCCAGGACCACATCAATCCGTACGTCCTGGGCGGCTGCGCCATCGCGGGCGCCATCATCGGCGACTCCATCGGCTATCTGATCGGGCGCAAGGGCGGCAAGCCGCTGCTCGACTGGCTCGGCCGGAAGTTCCCCAAGCACTTCGGCCCGCACCACGTGGCCACGGCCGAGAAGGCCTTCACGAAGTGGGGCATGTGGGCCGTCTTCGTCGGCCGCTTCATCGCGCTGCTGCGCATCTTCGCCGGCCCGCTGGCGGGCGTGCTGAAGATGCCGTACTGGAAGTTCCTCATCGCCAACGTGCTCGGCGGCATCGTCTGGGCCGGCGGTACGGTCGCGCTCATCTACACCGTGGGCAAGGTCGCAGAGCAGTGGATCGGCAGGTTCTCCTGGATCGGCCTGGTGGTCGCCGTCCTCTTCGGCGCCGGCTCGTTCGTCGTCATGCGGATCAAGGCGAAGAAGGCCGCCAAGGCCGCCGAGCAGGAGCCCGCCGAGACCGCGTCCGTCGCGACGGTCGACTGAGGGGGGCGGCAGTGACCGATAGTGCGCTGACCCTGGGTATCGGCGGCAAGCAGCCGGACGTCGATCCGGCGGCCTTCGCCGCGCCCACCTCCGTCCTCGTCGGCGACGTGACGCTCGCCGCGGGTGCGAGCGTCTGGTACCACGCGGTGCTGCGCGCCGACTGCGGGCCCATCGTGATCGGTGCCGACAGCAACATCCAGGACAACTGCACGGTGCACGTCGACCCGGGCTTCCCGGTGAGCGTCGGCGAGCGCGTGACCGTCGGCCACAATGCGGTGCTGCACGGCTGCACCGTGGAGGACGACGTGCTCGTGGGCATGGGCGCGACCGTCCTCAACGGCGCCAGGATCGGCGCCGGTTCGCTCGTCGCCGCCCAGGCGCTGGTCCCCCAGGGAATGGACGTCCCGCCCGGCTCCCTGGTCGCCGGGGTGCCGGCCAAGGTCCGGCGCGCGCTGACCGTGGAGGAGCGGGAGCATGTCCGGGCCAACGCTGCGGCGTACCTGGAGCTGGCGAAGGCCCACAGCGAGGCTGTCGGGGGCTAGGTGCCCCGTTGGAAGGGCAGTGTGTTGACTGCGGGCTCGTCGTGGCTGGTCGC
The DNA here is from genome assembly GCF_058146165.1 of Streptomyces sp. AM25. Lineage (NCBI taxonomy): Bacteria > Bacillati > Actinomycetota > Actinomycetes > Kitasatosporales > Streptomycetaceae > Streptomyces > Streptomyces sp. AM25. Next base: position 419,179 of record NZ_JBKIWN010000003.1, read on the forward strand.
GCCGTTCCTCGCGCCCCTTCGGGGCGCGATCACGCACCGCGTGGGGTGAAGATCACAGGACCGTGCGCGGCCCCGTTCCTGCCCTGCTGAGTACCGTGAGCGGGTGCCGAAGAACAAGAACGCGTTCTCGTTGGGGGCCTGGCGGCGCCGGGCCGTCTCCCGTGCGGTCCACCACGGCTGGCGCTGGATCCAGCAGGCCGGTTCGGTGACCGCAGAGCGGCCGGGGCCGTACCGTTTCCGCCGCATCGGCACCGGGACCCGGCTCGCCTTCCCGCTCGGCACGGTCTTCGGCGAGGGCTGGATCGAGCTGGGCGACCACTGCATCGTCGGGGAACAGGTCACCCTCACCGCGGGCATGGTGCCGGGGCTCGACCTCGGCCCGGACCCGGTGCTGCGGCTCGGCAACGGCGTCGTGCTCGGCCGGGGCAGCCATGTGATCGCCTCGCAGCCGGTCACCTTCGGCAACGACGTCTTCTGCGGGCCGTACGTCTACGTCACCAGCGACAACCACTCCTACGAGGACCCCGACCAGCCCATCGGGCGGCAGTGGCCGCGGAGTTCGCCCGTCTCCATAGGCTCGGGCAGCTGGCTGGGGGCCGGGGCCGTGATCCTGCCGGGCGCCCGGCTCGGGCGGAACGTCGTGGTGGCGGCGGGGGCCGTGGTGCGTGGCGAGGTGCCGGACCACTCGGTGGTGGCCGGGGTGCCGGCGAAGGTGGTGCGGCGGTGGGACGCGGTGCACGGCTGGGAGCCGCCGCTCCGGGCGGCGGGGCCGCCGACCCTCGCGGAGCTGGGGGAGGGCGCGGGGTAGCCGCGCCCCGGGCGGATCAGCCCGTCGCCAGCAGGACCGTTCCCACCAGTGCCAGCCCCGCCCCCGCCGCCTGCAGCGTCTGCATGCGCTCGCGCAGGACGCCGCGCGCCGCCAGGGCTGTGACCACGGGGTAGAGGGATGCCAGCACGGCCGCCACCGTCACCGGGCCGCTGTGGGCGGCGAGGTTGTACGTGCCGTTGGCCGCCACGTCCGCGAGGCCGATGAAGGCGAGCGCCGGCAGTGAGGAGCGGATCACGCTCCAGCCGCCGGAGGGCAGTGCGGGAGCACCGCGGCGGGAGGAGACCAGGAGGACGGTCCCGCCGACCGCCACGTTGCACACGCGCTGGACGAACAGGGCGAGGAACAGGCCGGTCATGGTGGTCGACGCCTCGGCGATCAGCGCCATGACCGAGCCGAAGCCGAACGCGGCCACCAGCGTGAGCACCAGGGTCTGCCGCTGCACGGGCGCCCCGCCCAGCCCCGGACCGCTGGCCAGGACGACGCCGGCGATCGCGACCGCGATGCCCGCGAACTGCAGCACCCCGGGCCGTTCGCCGAGGACGAGACCGACGCCGACCGGCACCGCCACGCCGCCGAGCGCGCCCAGCGGCGAGACGACGCCCATCGGGCCGAGGGCCAGGGCACGGTAGAAGCAGAGCAGGGCCGCCGTGCCCACGACGCCCGCGGCCGCGGCGCACCACAGCCGGGGGCCGGCCTCGGACCAGGCGCCGGTGGCGATGACGATCGTGCCGAGGGCACCCACGGCCAGCAGCTGGGAGACGAGCACCACGGTGAGGGCCGGCATCCGCCGGGTGAGGAGTCCGCCGCCGAAGTCGGCCAGGCCCCACATGAGGGCGGTGGCCAGGGCGAAGACCGGAGTCATGGAGCAGTACCTCGCAGTACAGTGTGGTGGACGGTTGCGTGCACCACGCTGTAGTGCAATTGATTAGACTATTTAATCAAATAAATTGGACGGAACAGACCGGACCGTGACGGACCTCGACAAGCTCACGCAGTCGCTCGCCCGTAATCTCAAGCGCTGGCGCAGCGAGCGCCGCCTCACTCTCGACGCCCTGGCGGCGCGCTCCGGGGTCAGCCGCGGCATGATCATCCAGATCGAGCAGGCCCGGACGAACCCCAGCGTCGGTACCACGGTCAAGCTCGCCGACGCACTGGGCGTCAGCATCACCACCCTGCTGGAGCGCGAGCAGGAGGGGCGGGTGCGGATCGTCCCGCCGCAGGAGGCCACGCGCATGTGGTCCAGCGAGGCCGGCAGCCACCACACGCTGCTGGTGGGCACCCAGGTCCGCGGCCCGATGGAGCTGTGGGACTGGCACGTCGAGCCGGGCGACGCCAGCACCTCGGACCCCCACCCGCCCGGCACGGTGGAGCTGCTCCGCGTCACGGCCGGCGAGCTCACCCTCGTCGTGGACGGCGAGGAGTTCCGCCTGCCCGCCGGCACCGCGGCCGCCTTCGAGTCGGACGTCCCGCACGGCTACCGCAACGACGGCGACCGGCCGGTGGAGCTGACCATGGCCGTGGCCATCCCGCCCGTGGGCGGCAGTTGAGGCCGTTGAGGCTGTTAGCGTGGCGCACATGCGCACGCCGATGGAGGCCTTCGACGACGTCCGGCCCGCCGTGAAGTGCCTGGACCTGCTGGTCCCGCCGGTGGCCGACGCCCTGCGCGGCTGGACCGGCCCGGTCCCCGCCGAGGACCTGCTGTACGTGGACACCGAGCCCGAGCGCGCCGACACGTCCGTGCTCGCGGAGACTTACGGGCCGTGGCTGCTGGACCTCTCCGCCAACTGCGTCGTCGTCGCGGCCAGGCGCGGCGGCGAGGTCACCCTCGCCGCCTGCATGGTCCTCGGCCACACCCGGGCCGACGTCAACGGTGTCGTCCGCCGCCATCTCGGCGCCCGCAAGGCCTCGTTCGCGCCCATGGACACCGTGCTCGAGGCGACCGGCATGGAGTACGGGGGCATCACGCCCCTCGGACTGCCCGCAGGGTGGCCGGTTCTGGTCGATCCGGCCGTGGCCGGCAGCCCGCACGTCATCGTCGGCAGCGGCAGCCGCCGCGGCAAGCTCATCGTGCCGGGCGAGGCCCTCGCGGAGCTGCCCGGTGCGACGGTCCTCGCCGGGCTGGCCGTCTGAGCCTCAGCGCAGGCGGGGGATCTCGATCGCCGGGCAGCGGTCCATCACCATCAGCAGGCCCGCCGCGCGCGTCCGTTCGTACGCGTCCTCGTCGATCACCCCCAGCTGGAACCACACCGCCTTCGCGCCGATCGCCACGGCCTCGTCCGCGACGGCGCCCGCCAGCTCGGAGTTGACGAAGACGTCGACCACGTCGACGTCGAAGGGGATCTCGCTCAGTGAGGCGTACCCCTGCTCCCCGTGCACCGTCTCCGCTTTCGGGTGCACCGGCACGACGCGCTTGCCGTGGCGCTGCAGCACCTCCGCGACGCGGAACGCCGCGCGCTGCTCGTTGGAGGACAGACCGACCACGGCCCAGGTGTCGCCCGTGCCTTCGATGATCTTGCGGATGATCCCCGCCTCTGCGTACATGATCGGCTCAACCACGGCCGCTGCCGGACCATTCCCGGGTCCGGCATAGGCTGGCGGGATGGCCGAGGCATACCGGACAGTCGCGCGCGAGGGCGTGCACGAGATCGAGATCAGCAAGTCGCGCTTCATCTGTGCGCTCGCGCCCGTCGCGACCGAGGAGGAGGCGCAGGCGTTCGTCGCCCGCATCCGCAAGGAGCACCCCACCGCCCGGCACCACTGCTGGGCCTACGTCCTCGGCGCGGACGGCTCCGTGCAGAAGGCGAGCGACGACGGGGAGCCCGGCGGCACCGCGGGAGTGCCGATGCTGCAGATGCTCGTGCGGCGCGAGATGCGGTACGTCGTCGCCGTCGTCACCCGCTACTTCGGCGGCATCAAGCTCGGCGCGGGCGGGCTGATCCGCGCCTACGGCGGGGTCGTCGGCGAGGCCCTCGACACCCTCGGGACGGTCACCCGCCGCCGCTACCGGCTGGCCGCCGTCACCGTCGACCACCAGCGGGCCGGAAAGCTGGAGAACGAACTGCGGGCCACGGGGCGGGCGGTGCGCGAGGTGATCTACGGGGCCGGAGTGCGCATCGAGATCGGGTTGCCCGAGGCGGACGTGGAGACCTTCCGGGCCTGGCTCGCGGACGCCACCGCGGGCACCGCGGAATTCGAGCTCGGCGGCGAGGCGTACGGGGACGTCTGAGACACTGGTGCACTCGGCGATGCGGAGGGAACGGAGCGGCATGCGGGGCGGAGCCCACCGGTGAGGAACCTGTGAGAATTCTGCACACCTCGGACTGGCACCTGGGCCGGTCCTTCCACCGCATCGGCCTGCTGGACGCCCAGCGGGAGTTCATCGACCACCTCGTGCGCACCGCCCGCGACGAGCACGCGGACGTCGTGCTCGTCGCCGGGGACGTCTACGACCGCGCCGTGCCGCCGCTCGCCGCCGTCGAGCTGTTCGACGAGGCCCTGCACCGGCTCGCGGACCTCGGCGTGCCCACCGTCATGATCTCCGGCAACCACGACTCGCCCCGCCGGCTCGGCGTCGGTTCCGGGCTCATCGAGCGCGCCGGGATCCACCTGCGCACCGACCCCGCCGGGTGCGGCACCCCCGTCGTCCTCGCCGACGCCCACGGCGACGTCGCCTTCTACGGGCTGCCCTACCTCGAACCCGCCCTCGTGCGGGACGCACTGGGCGCCGAGAAGCCCGGGCACGCCGCCGTGCTCGGCGCCGCCATGGACCGGGTGCGCGCCGACCTGGCCGGCCGGCCCGCCGGGACCCGGTCCGTCGTGCTCGCGCACGCCTTCGTCGCCGGGGGCGCGCCCAGCGACAGCGAGCGGGACATCACCGTCGGCGGCGTCGCCGCCGTGGCCCCCGAGATCTTCGACGGCGTCGACTACGTGGCGCTCGGCCACCTCCACGGCTGCCAGACCCTCACCGAGCGCGTGCGCTACTCCGGTTCGCCGCTCGCCTACTCCTTCTCCGAGGCCGCCCACCGCAAGACCGTGTGGCTGATCGACCTCGACGCGACCGGCGCCGTCACCGGCGAACGCGTCGACTGCCCCGTGCCGCGCCCGCTCGCCCGGATCCGCGGCCGCCTCGACGCACTGCTCGACGACCCGGCACTCGCGGCGCACGAGGACGCCTGGGTCGAGGCCACCCTCACCGACCCGGTGCGCCCCCAGGAGCCCATGGCGCGCCTCGCCCGCCGCTTCCCCCACGTGGTGAGCCTCGTCCTCGACCCCGAGCGGGAGTCCGAGGACCCGCTCGCCTCCTACGCGCAGCGGCTGCGCGGCCGCAGCGACCAGGAGATCGCGGAGGACTTCGTGGCCCACGTGCGCGGCGGCCTGGGACCCGACGACACCGAACGGGCCGTGCTCACCGCCGCGCTCGACTCCGTACGGCTGGACGGGACCGAGACCCTCGGCGAGGCCGCCCGATGAGGCTGCACCGGCTCACCGTCACCGCCTTCGGGCCGTTCGGCGGCACCCAGCACGTCGACTTCGACGCCCTGTCGGCCGCCGGGCTGTTCCTGCTGCACGGCCCCACCGGCGCGGGCAAGACCTCCGTCCTCGACGCGGTCTGCTACGCCCTCTACGGCAGCGTGCCCGGCGCCCGTCAGGGCAGCGGGCTGAGCCTGCGCAGCGACCACGCCGCCGCGGACCTGCCCACCGAGGTGACGCTCGAACTCACCGTCGGCGGACGGCGGTTGGAGATCACCCGGCGTCCCGAGCAGCTGCGCCCCAAGAAGAAGGGCACCGGCTTCACACGCGAGAAGCCTTACAGCGCGCTGCGCGAGAACGACGGCGGGGAGTGGAAGGGCCTCAGTCGCTCGCACCAGGAGATCGGCGAGGAGATCACCCAGCTCCTCGGCATGAGCCGTGAACAGTTCTGCCAGGTGGTGCTGCTGCCGCAGGGCGACTTCGCCCGCTTCCTGCGTGCCGAGGACACCGCCCGCAGCCGGCTGCTGGGCCGGCTCTTCGACACGGGCCGCTTCGCAGCGGTGGAGAACCACCTCGCGGAGCGCCGCCGTGCCGCGGAGGCGCGTGTCCGCGTGGGGGACGAGCAACTGCTCGCCCTGGCCCACCGGATGCGCCAGGCCGCGGCGGACCGGTCCCTGCCGGAGGTCGGCACACCGGCGCCCTCCCGGGCAGGGGAGCCGGCTCGTGCCGGGGCTGCGCCGTCCGGCGGCGGGTCGTCCGTGGCCGGTCGCGCAGTTCCCCGCGCCCCTTTCGGGGCGCAGGGAACCGGGACCTTCAGCGGTCCGCGCCCCGAAGGGGCGCGGGGAACTGCGCGAGCGACCACGACGCGCCCGCAGTCGACCGCGGGTGGCGATGGCGGGTCGGTCGGAGCCGCCCGCCCCGCCGGCGCGGTGCCGGCGCCCCGTTCCCCCGAGGGGCCCCTCGGGCCCGGTGACCCCGGGCTCGTCGAGGTCATTCTCGAGTGGGCGGCACTGGCACGGGCGAACGCCCGCGAGGAGCGCGACATCGCCGGCCTCGCCCTGCGCGCCGCCGAGAAGGACCATCGTGGTACGCACGAGCGTGCCGAGGAGGCGCGTGATCTGGCGCGCCTGCAGCGCCGGTACGACGCGGCCCGGCAGCGGGCCGCCGGGCTCGCGGAGCAGCGCGGGGAACTGGAGCCGGTGCGTGGGCGGTTGACGGCGGCGCGAGCCGCCGAGGCGGTTGCTCCCGCGCTGGAGCTGCGCGACGAGGCCGGGCGGGCCCACCGGGCCGCCGCCGTGGCCGAGTCGGCGGCACGCCACCGGCTGCCCGAGGGGCACCGCGATGCGGGCGGCGAGCAACTCGCCGCCCTGGAGCGCAGGTTCCGCGAGGAACTCGGGTCGCTCACGGCCGCACGCCGCGCCGAGCAGCGGGCCGCCACGGCCACCGCGGAGGCCGCCCGGCTGGACCGCGAGGCGCGGGCCGACGAAGAGGCCGTCACCGAGGCGGCTTCCTGGCTCGCCGACTGGGACGGCCGGCGGCACGCCCTCCGGCAGCGGGTCGACGCGGCCCAGGACGCGGCCGCACGGGCCGAACAGCTCGGAGGCCGCACCGGGCCCGCCCGGGAACGGCTCGACGCCGCCCGGCACCGGGACACGCTCACCGGCGAGGCCGACGGGGCCGAGGCCCGGCTGCTGCACGCCCGCGAGCAGGCCGCCGCCGCGCGCGAGCACTGGCTGGAACTCAAGGACCGCCGCCTGCGCGGCATCGCCGCCGAACTCGCCGCCGGACTGGAGCCCGGCGCCCCGTGCGCCGTGTGCGGCGCCACCGAACACCCCGCCCCCGCCCGCGCGGCGGCCGAGCACCCGGACCGCGCGGCCGAGGAGGCCGCACTGCACGCCTCCCAGGCGGCCGAAGCGCGCCGCGACGAGGCCGCACGGCAGGTGCAGACGCTGCGCGAGGCCCTCGCCGCCGCGACCGCCACCGCGGGCACGGCCCCCACCGGCCAATTGGCCGAAGAAGCCGCCGCGTTGGAGCGGTCCCTCGCGGAGGCGCAGGCCGCAGCCGCGGACCTGCACACCGCACGGGAGGCGCTGGCCGGTGCCGAGCGCGAGTACGAGCGCCGCCGTCACGAGCAGCAGGACGCCCGGCTGCGCATCGCCGCCCGCACCTCCCACCGCGAAGACCTGGACCGCGAACTCCACTCCCTGGAAGAGGAGTTGACGCAGGCGCGCGGAGGCGAGGAGAGCGTGGAGCGCCGTGCGGCGCTGCTGGAGCAGCAGCTCGGCCGCCTCGCCGAGGCGGCCGAGGCCGTGCGCGGCGCGGACGCTGCTGCGGGCCGCCTCAAGGAGGCCGACGACCGGCTCGCCGACGCCGCCTACCGTGCCGGGTTCGACACCCCCGGCCAGGCGGCCGACGCCCTGCTGGAGGCGGTCGAGCAGCGACGGTTGCAGGAGCGCCTCGACCGATGGCAGAGCGAAGAGGCCGCCGTCGCCGCCGAGTTGGCCGACGCGAGCCTCGCGGCCGCCGCCGCGCGGCCCCCTGCCGACCCCGCAGCCGCCCAGGCCGCCGCGGACGCGGCGACCCGCAGGCTGCAGGCCGCCGCCGCCGAGGACGCCGCAGCCCGCACCCGCTGCGCGGAACTGGACCGGCTCTCCCGCCGGGCCGCGGCCGACGCCGTGCGGCTCGCCCCGCTGCGCGAGGAGCACCACCGCGTCGCGGGCCTCGCCGCGCTCGCCGCGGGCACCTCGGCCCGCAACGAGCGCAAGATGCGCCTGGAGTCCTACGTCCTGGCCGCCCGCCTCGAACAGGTCGCGGCCGCCGCGACCGTACGCCTGCAGCGCATGTCCGGCGGCCGCTACACGCTCGTGCACTCGGACGCCCGGGCCGGCGGCCGTGGCCGCTCGGGGCTGGGCCTGCACGTCGTCGACGCCTGGACGGGCAGCGCGCGCGACACCGCGACCCTCTCCGGTGGGGAGACCTTCTTCGCCTCGCTCGCCCTCGCGCTCGGTCTCGCCGACGTCGTCACCGAGGAGGCGGGCGGCACCCGCCTGGACACCCTCTTCATCGACGAGGGCTTCGGCACCCTGGACGAGCAGACCCTCGACGAGGTGCTCGACGTCCTGGACTCGCTGCGCGAACGGGACCGCACGGTAGGCATCGTCAGCCACGTCGCCGACCTGCGGCAGCGCATCCCCGCGCAACTGCAGGTCGTCAAGGGCCGGTCGGGCTCGGCCGTGCGGCATCGCACGGCCGAACCCTCCTGACGCAGCGCTCCTGACGGCCCGTCAGAGCACCGACAGCTCCGCCACCAGATCGTCCAGCCCCAGCGAGCCCTGCGACAGCGCCGCCATGTGCCAGGCCTTGGCATCGAAGCCGGCACCCCGCGCCGTGCGCGCCGCCTCCCGGCCCGCCAGCCACGCCCGCTCGCCCAGCTTGTAGCCGATGGCCTGGGCGGGCATCCCCTGGTAGCGGACCAGCTCGCTGTCGACGAAGGCGGCCGGGCGGCCGCTGTGCAGGCCGAAGAACTCCCGCGCCAGCTGCGGCGTCCAGCGCTCGCCCGGGTGGAAGGGGGAGTGGGCGGGGATCTCCAGCTCCAGGTGCATGCCGATGTCGACGATCACCCGTGTCGAGCGCATCATCTGGGCGTCCAGATAGCCCAGCCGGCGCTCGGGGTCGGTGAGGAAGCCCAGTTCGTCCATCAGCCGCTCCGCATACAGCGCCCAGCCCTCGCAGTTGGCACTCACCAGGCCGATCGTGGCCTGGTAGCGGGAGAGGCTGCCGGCCATGTGCACCCACTGCGCCAGCTGCAGGTGATGGCCGGGGACGCCCTCGTGGTACCAGGTGGAGACCAGGTCGTACACCGGGAAGCGGGTGTCGCCCATGGTGGGCAGCCACGTGCGGCCCGGCCGGGAGAAGTCCTCCGACGGCGGGCTGTAGTACGGGGCCGCCGCACCGCCGGGCGGGGCGATGCGCGACTCCACGCGCCGTACCCGCTCGGCCAGTTCGAAGTGGGTGCCGTCGAGCGCGTCGATCGCCTCGTCCATCAGCTCCTGGAGCCAGACGCGCACCTCCTCGACGCCCTCGATGTGACGGCCGTGGACGTCGAGGTGGGCCAGCGCCTCCCACGGGGTCCGCGCGTCCGGCAGGATCCTCGCCGCCTCGGTGCGCATCTCGCCGAGGAGCCGGTGGTATTCGGACCAGCCGTACGCGTACGCCTCGTCCAGGTCGAGGTCGGTGCCGTTCCAGTAGCGCGACCAGCGGGCGTAGCGCTCGCGGCCGACGACGTCCGGGGCGCCCTCGACGGACGGGGCGTAGACGTCGCGCAGCCAGTCGCGCAGGGCGGCGAGGCCGCCGGTGGCGGTGGCGGCGGCCTTGTCCAGCTCGGAGCGCAGCTGCTCCGGGCCCGCGGCGGTGAAGTCGCCGAACCAGCCGTTCCCGGTGCCGATCCACTCGTCCAACTGCCCGAGCACGGTGCTCACCTGGCACGGGCCGCCCGGCAGCCCGCGGCGGATCCCCTCGGCGAGCGAGGCCCGGTAGCCCTCCAGCGCGGCCGGCACGGCCTGCAGTCGCGCGGCGACCGCCGCCCAGTCGTCGGCGGTGCCGGTGGGCATCATGGTGAAGACTTCGCGCACCGCGTGCAGGGGCGAGTGGATGTTGCTGACGGCGCGCAGCGGCTCCCCGGCCTCGTGCACAGCGAGTTCGGCGGTCAGCCGCTCGCGCAGCAGCCGGGCGCACCGCCGCTCGACACCGCTGTCGGCCCCCGGCTGTGCCCCGGCCTCGGCGAGGGCCTTGAGCGTCGTACGGGCCAGATCGGCCGCCTCCTGCTGCCCGTCGGGCGAGAAGTCGGGGAGCCGCCCGGCGGACTCCGCCGTTCCGAGGTAGGTGCCGGTGATGGGGTCGAGGGCCACGGCCGCGTCGACGTGGGTGTCGGCGACCTGGCGGGGCAGCGGGCTACTCGTGGTCTTCGGCATGCGCACATCCTCGTACGCGACGTGCGTCCGTGTCAGGGGGATTTGCTCTGGGCGGACTCCCGTGCGGGGACGCCCCCGGCCGTGCGGGCGGGCGCCAGGCGGGCCGTGGCGACGAGGGTGCCCTCCTCGATCTGGTAGTCCAGCGGCAGCCCGAGGGCCCGCATGGCCGCGACCATGCCGGTGTTGGAGGCGGTGGTGACGGCGTAGACGCGGGCGCAGCCGGCCTCCGTGGCCATGGCCACGAGCCGGCCCAGGAGTTCGCCGCCGACGCCGCGCCGCTGCCACGCGTCCTCGACGAGCAGGGCGACCTCGGTCTCGTCGCCGTCCCACAGCAGGTGTCCCAGCGCGACGAGCCGGCCGGACGCGGTGTACGCGGCCAGGGTGCGGCCGAAGCGCGGGCCGAGCAGGTGCCGCAGGTAGCGGTCGGCGTCGTCGACGGGCCCGTGGTAGCGGCGGGCGAGCGTGGCGGTGGAGCAGCGCTCGTGCATCGCGCGCGCGGCGTCGAGGTCGCCCAGGTCGGCGCGGCGGACGGTGATCTCGTTGCCCTCGGGCAGGGTCAGCACGTCGCTGCGCGCGGGCATCCGCGGGCCGAGCCGGGTGTCGAGCTCGACCAGGGCCCGGGCGCGGGCGAACTCGGTGGGCGTGAACGGAAGATGGGGCCGCTCGATGGTGATCGTCCCGCCGGCCGGGTCGCGCAGCCGCATCACCGCGCCCTCCCACGTCCCCTCCTCCGGCACCGGGTCGGTCTCCGCCGCCCGCAGCGGTACCGAGCGGATGGTGCAGCGGCCCAGCAACTGCCGAAGGGCGAGGGGCAGTTCGGCCGGGTCGAGGGCGGTGCGGGTGGCGAGGCCGAGCACCCGGGTGGGGGCGTCCACCAGGTCGTGGGCGTCCGCCCGCTCCAGCCAGGTTTCGCTGCCGCCGCCGTTGGCGGCCGCCCGGGTCAGGTCGGCGGGGGCGAGCACGGCGGGGGCGCGCAGCAGGAGTTCGTCGACGGTGCCCTCGGCGAGGGGGTGGGTCTGCAGGGCCAGGATGTCGACCCGGTGCCCGGCCAGCGCCCGGCACAGCGCGGCCAGGCTGCCGGGCTCGTCGCGCACGGTCGTCCGCATGCGCCACAGCGCGGTGTCGCCCGCCTCGGCGGGTGCGGGGCGGGCGGCGGGCGACGGGGCGTTCGTGCCGTCGCCCGGCGGGGCGTGCCCGCGGCGGCGGGACCACCAGGTGTGGAAGCCGGCCGTGGCCAGCAGGGCGGCGGCCGAGCCCACGAGCAGGGCCGGGCCGTCGGGGCCGTGGACGACCGTGTCGGCGACGGAGTCGGCGGCCGCCACCGCCGTGAACAGGGCCGCGATCTCGGCGAGGTCGCGGCGCCAGTGGTGGCGGGGGCGGTGCTTCGCGGGAGTCTCGTCGGTCATGCGTCCACCCTGGCCGAGCGGTGTTGCGTGATCACGAACGCTCTGTGTCCGCCGGGTAAAGGGACGCGTCCTCGCGTTTCCATCCACTAAAAGTGGCTTTTTGCGGAATTCACGCCCGGCCCGTCCGGGACCACAGGTCCTTCAGCGCGTCCTCCACGCCGCGGTGGAAGGTCGGGTAGGCGAAGATCATGTGCCGCAGGGTCTCCACCGGCACCTCGGCCTGGACCGCCACCGCGAGACCGTACAGCACCTCGCCGCCCACCGGGCCCATCGTCGTCGCCCCGACGAGCACGCCCCGGCCGCTGTCCTCGACCAGCTTGACCAGGCCCTCGTTGCCCGCCTTGTGGATCCAGCCGCGCGCCGACTCCGGCACGCGCGAGCGGCCCGTGCGCACCGGAAGCCCCTTGTCGCGGGCCTGCCGCTCGGTCAGGCCCACCGCCCCGATCTCCGGGTCGGTGAAGGTCACCCGGGGCAGTGCCCGGTAGTCCGCGTCGGGGCCCGGGTCGCCGAGCACGCTGCGGATCGCGATCTCGGCCTCGTACATCGCGACGTGCGTGAACGCCCCGTGCCCGGTCACGTCGCCGACGCCCCACAGCCCCGGTGCGGCCAGCATCCGCCCGTCGGTCCTCAGCGAGCGGGCCGACGGGTCGAGGCCCACCGTCTCCAGGCCCAGGGCGGAGAGGTCCGCCGTGCGGCCCGTGGCCACGAGCAGTTGACCGCCCGTCAGCTCCTCGCCGTTCTCCAGCACCAGGGTGAAGGCCTCGCCGTCGTGCCGCACCGCCGTCGCCCGCGCGCCCGTCCGCAGTGTCAGGCCCTCGTCGGCCAGGACCTGCGCCAGCAGCTCGCCAGCCTCCGGCTCCTCGGCGGGGACGAGCGCGTCCATCGCCTCGACGACGGTGACGCGGGTGCCGAACCGGGCGTAGACCTGGGCCAGTTCCACGCCGATCGCGCCGCCGCCGAGCACCAGCAGCGAGGCGGGCGGCTCCTTCGCCGCGACGGCGTCCCGGTTGGTCCAGTACGGCACGTCCGCCAGGCCGGGCACCGGCGGGATCTGCGGACGGGAGCCGGTGGCCAGCACCACGCCGATGCGCGCCTCGAAGCTGCCGCCCTCCGGGCCGTCCACCTCGACCCGGCCCGGCCCGGCCAGCCTGCCGCGCCCGCGGACGAGCACGCCGCCCTTGCCGGTGAAGCGGTCCACCGCGACCCGGTCGTCCCAGTCGTCCGTCGCCTCGTCCCGGATCCGGGCCGCCACCGGCGCCCAGTCCGCCGTGACCTGCGTGGTGCCCGCCATGCCGGGCACCCGCCGCGCCTCGGCCAGCAGGTTCCCGGCGCGGATCATCATCTTGCTGGGAATGCAGGCCCAGTAGGGGCACTCGCCGCCGACGAGCTCCGCCTCCACGCCCACGACGCTCAGGCCGGACTCGGCCAGCCGTCCCGCCACGTGCTCGCCGCCCGGTCCCATGCCGATGACGACGACGTCCACCTGTTCGGCCACTGCACCGCACCTCATCCCACGGGAGTCGACTGGGGTGGCCCAGCCTTGCACCGCGGGGCGGCGGCGTCACTGTGCGACGCGCGCCCCGCACCCGGCGCTCAGCGCGAGGTGTCGAGGATGACGCGCGCGACCAGCGCCGGGTCGTCGTTCATGGGGCAGTGCCCGCAGCCCGGCAGCCGGACCAGCCGCGCCGCGGGGATCACCTTCTTGGCCCGCACCCCCTGCCGCCGCAGGAGGACCCGGTCGCGCGTGCCCCAGGCGATGGTGACCGGCACGTCCGGCACGTCGTGGGCGTACAGCAGCGACCGCCCGGCGGCGAGGGTGGCCTCGAAGCCCGTCGCCTCGCGCAGCGCCCGGCTCTCGGCGGCCACGGCGTCCGGCGAACGGCGCCCGGGGCGGGCGTAGATGGCGCTCGTCATGGCCGCCCGGCCGGCTGCGGTACGGGCCAGCCGGATGGCGGTGCCCGGCGGCAGGGACAGGGCCCCGCGCCGCATCGCCTGCAGCACCGTGAAGGCGTAGCGGCGTTCGCCCTCGGTCCAGAAACCGGCGGGGGAGAGTGCCGTGACGGACCGTACGAGCTTCTCGTGCCCGAGCTCCAGGGCGATCAGCCCGCCGAGGGAGTTGCCCGCGACGTGCGGCCGGTCCACGCCCAGCGCCTCGAAGAGGGCGCGCAGCACGGGGACCACGCCCTGCAGGTCGTAGGAGAGGCCCTCCGGCAGGGCGGGGGAGCGTCCGAAGCCCGGCAGGTCCACGGCGATGACGTCGCGCTCGGCGGCGAGAAGGCCCACGACCGGGTCCCAGGCCTGGAGATGGTGGCCGATGCCGTGCAGCAGCACCAGCGGATCGCCGCTGCCGAGCCGTTCGTGCACCACCTGCACGGTCCGCCGCCCGGACGGGGTGGCGACGGGGAAGGAGATCGTCTCGGCCATGGAGCAGCTCCTCTGTCTTCCGCAACGTGTGTGAGACAGGATGTCAGCAACGGTTACCGCGGGGTAGACCCGGGGGCGGCCGGGACGCCCGCGATGAGAGGCGCTTCATGTGGACAACGGCCCCCGGTTCGGATGGGATGGGCCGGTGAACGACCGTGACACCGCACTCGACGCCTTCGAGGAACACCGCTCCACCCTGACCGGGGTGGCCTACCGCATGCTGGGCCGCTTCGCGGACGCGGAGGACGTCGTGCAGGAGGCCTGGCTGCGCTGGTCGCGCGCGGACCGCGACGAGGTCCGCGAACCCCGCGCCTACCTGGTGCGGATCACCACCCGGCTGGCCCTCGACCGGCTGCGCCAGGCGCAGTCCCGGCGCGAGGCCTACGTCGGGCCCTGGCTCCCCGAGCCCGTCACCACCGACTTCGCCGCCGCCGTCCCGGACACCGCCGAGCGGGCCGTGCTCGCCGACTCCGTCTCGCTCGCCCTCCTCGTCGTCCTGGAGTCCCTCTCGCCGCTGGAGCGTGCGGTGTTCGTGCTGCGCGAGGCGTTCGGCTTCCCCTTCCCGGAGATCGCCGCCGCCCTGGAGCGCTCGGAGGCGGCGGTGCGCCAACTCGCCACCCGCGCACGGCGGCACGTCGACGAGCGCCGGCCGCGGTTCGACGTCGACCCGGTGCAACAGCGCGACCTGACCGAGCGGTTCCTCGCCGCGGCCACCGGCGGCAGCCTGGAGAACCTGCTGGCGCTGCTCGCCCCCGACGTCCGGCTCGTCAGCGACGCGGGCGGCAAGGCCAAGGCCGCGCGGCGCGTCATCGAGAGCGCGGACAAGGTGGGCCGCTTCCTCGTCGCCGTCTCGAACCTCCAAGTGCCCGGCCCGGAGCTGCGCTTCGCGGAGGTCAACGGCGTTCCGGCGCTGGTGCTGCTGTCGCAGGGCCGGCCGGACACCGTCTTCAGCCTCGGCATCGCCGACGGGCGGGTCGCGGCGGTTTACATCATGCGCAACCCGGACAAGCTCACCGGGGTGCGGTCATAACGGCCTTGCCCGGTCCGTCACCTCTGCTCCGACAGATGCCCCTGCCGCCCAGCGTGCAGGGGCATTGGTCTTGACCAAGTCTGCACACCGCCCTATGGTCGCAGGCATACTGCAACAACCTTTAATAAAGAAGCACGCAAAAAGCCTTTGCGGAGGACAGGGTGGGGACCACGCAGCTGGAACCGGTGCCGGAGCCGAAGTACTGGCACTTGAAGACCGTCCTCAGCGACGCACTCGACTCCGAGTTCGCCGTGGGGGAGATCCTGCCCAACGAGCGCGATCTCGCCGCCCGGTTCGGCGTCGCCCGGGCCACGCTCCGGCAGGCGCTCGAGCAACTGGAGCTGGAGGGACGGCTCCAGCGCCGCCGCGGCGTCGGCACCACCGTCGCCCCGCCCCGCATGGGCGTGGCCGTCGGTGACGCCGGGCACGTCTGGCCCGGCACCGCCGCCGACTCCTGGCAGGTCGTCGACGGCGCCGAGGCCGCCCCGCCCGCGGCCGTCGCCCTCCTCCTCGGCACCGGCGCCGAGGAGCCCGTGCACACGGTGCGCCGCATCCGCAGGACGCACGGCCAGACCGTCGCCGCCGAGCTGCTGTACGTCCCGGCGGCGAGCGTCCCGGGCCTCGCCGCCATCGACGCGCCCGGCGGAGCGGCCCGCGCCCGCGCCGTGCTGCGCGAGCTCCAGCGCCTCCAACTCGAAAGCCAGGAGCGGTCCGTGGAGCTGGGCTCGGCCCGCGCGGACGACGCCAAGCAGCTCGACCGGCTCCCCGGCTCGCCCGTCCTCGTCGTCACCACCCGCTACACCGCGGGCGGCGGCACCGCGGCCGTGGCCGTCGCCACCTACCGCGCGGACACCTGCCGGCTCACCTTCGGCGGGTCGGACGTACAACTGCTCGCCGGCTGAGGGTGGTTCTGCGCGCTCGGCCACGATGCGCCCGCAGATGACGCGCTGCCCTTGTTTCCCGGGGCTTCGCCCCGGACAGCACGTCGACTGCGGGCCGTCGGTGGCTGGTCGCGCAGTTCCCCGCACCCCTTACGGGGCGCCCCGTGCCGTGACGGTGCCCTCGACCGCGAAGAGTTGCTCCTCCACGTGGTCGAGGGCCAGCCGCAGGGCGCCCGTTGCCACCGCGGCCTCGCCGAGCAGTGACTGCGCCACCTGCGGCGGGCGCAGACAGTAGCGGGCCAGCTCCCTGCGGAGCGGTTCCAGCACGCCGTCCGGGCCGGCCGCCCAGCCGCCGACGACCACGAGCTCCGGGTCCAGGGCCAGCACCAGGGCCGCCACGTCGTGCA
This sequence comes from Streptomyces sp. AM25, assembly GCF_058146165.1. Taxonomy (NCBI): domain Bacteria; kingdom Bacillati; phylum Actinomycetota; class Actinomycetes; order Kitasatosporales; family Streptomycetaceae; genus Streptomyces; species Streptomyces sp. AM25. Next base: position 435,596 of record NZ_JBKIWN010000003.1, read on the forward strand.
CCAGGCGCCGCAGATAGCGCTCCACCGCCGCCCGCGCGCGCTCGTCGCCCTCGTCCGCCAGCGCGAACACCCGGGCCACCTGGGCCTCGTCGAGCGGGTGCAGCGGTTCCCCGGTGGGGGACAGCACCTCCTCCGGGGTGGCCTCGCGGCCCAGCAGGTGCAGGGCGCCGATCTCACCGGCCGCGCCGCCGAAGCCCCGGTGCAGCCGCCCGCCGATCAGCGAACCCGCCCCCGGGCTCAGCCCGGCGAGCACGAAGACGATGTCGTCCGAGCCGGTCGCCGCGCCCTTCCAGTGCTCCGCCACGGCCGCCGCGTTGGCGTCGTTCTCCACCAGCACCGGGCACCGGAACGAGCGTTGCAGCCGCTCGCCGAGGGGCAGTCCGGTCCAGCCCGGCAGCGCCGTGCCCAGCCGGACGGTCCCGTCCGCCTCCACGATGCCGGGGCTGGCCACGCCCACGGCCCGCAGCGAACCGCACGGCACGCCCGCCCGCTCCAGCAGCCCTTCGACGGCGCCCCGCACCTGCTCCAGGCGCTCGTCCGCGGAGGCCGTCGCGGAGACGTCGACCGACGCCGACCCCACGACCCGCCCGCCGAGGTCGGCGAGGAGCGCGGCGATCCGGTGCGCCCCGATCTCGATGCCCAGCAGGTGCCCCGCCTCGACCCGGAACCGGAAGCGCCGGGCCGGCCGCCCCTGCCGGCGCGCCGCGCCCTCCTCGACGGGCGCCTCCGCCACCAGGCCGGTCGCGATCAGGCCCTCGACCACGCCCTCCACGGTCGGCCGGGACAGGCCCGTCACCTTGACCAGGTCGGTGAGCGTGGGGGATTCGGCGGCACGCAGTGCGTGCAGCACCACAGCTGAATTGATCCGCCGCAGCAGAGACGGATCCCCACCGGTGAGCCGCCCCAACGTGCCGCCTCCTCGCTTTGCGTGCGCTTTGCCTGTTGCCGGATGGTAGCCGGTGCGGGTCCGGGCGGCGAGCGTCCGGACGCGCCGGTTCAGTCCGTCCCGGCCGCCGCGCGCAGCCGGCCGTACTCCTCGGCCATCGTCGCGAGCGTCCAATGTGCGTTGAGGCCGCTGGGGTTGGGCAGCGCCCAGATCCGGGTGTCCCCGATCGTCCGCTCCTGCGGGCCCATGGCGGCGCGCTTGTCGCCGAAGGCCGTGCGGTAGGCGGTCACCCCGGCCACGGCCAGCCAGCGCGGCCGCAGCCGGGCCACCTTCTCCGTCAGCAGCCGCCCGCCCTCGCGGAACTCCTCGGCGCTCAGCTCGTCGGCCCGCGCCGTCGCCCGCGCCACCACGTTGGTGATGCCGAGCCCGTGGGCGAGCAACTCCTCCTGCTCCGACGGGTGGAACCGGCGCGGGGTGAATCCGGACGCGTGCAGGACGGGCCAGAAGCGGTTGCCGGGGCGGGCGAAGTGGTGACCCGTGGCGGCCGTCATCAGGCCCGGGTTGATGCCGCAGAACAGGACGCGCAGACCGCCCGCGACCACGTCGGGGACGAGGCGGTCGCGGGCGGCTTCGAGTTCTTCAGGAGTCATGCGTCACAGGATGGAGCCCGGCACGTAAGCGGCCGCCTCCGGGTACTGCTTGGCGATCTCCTCGATGCGGGAGACGACCGAGGCGACCTGGTCGGCCGCGGCACCGCTGAACGACAGCTTGTCGGCCATCAGCCTGTCCAGCGCGGCACGGTCGAGCGGGATGCGCTCGTCGGCGGCCAGCTTGTCCAGCAGCTCGTTGCGCTCGGTGCCCTGCTCGCGCATGGCCAGCGCGGACGCCACCGCGTGCTCCTTGATGACCTCGTGCGCGACCTCGCGGCCGACGCCCGCGCGCACCGCGCCCATCAGCACCTTGGTGGTGGCGAGGAAAGGCAGGTAGCGGTCCAGCTCACGGGCGACGACGGCCGGGAAGGCGCCGAACTCGTCGAGGACGGTGAGGAACGTCTCCAGCAGGCCGTCCAGCGCGAAGAACGCGTCCGGCAGCGCGACGCGGCGCACCACGGAACAGGAGACGTCGCCCTCGTTCCACTGGTCGCCCGCCAGCTCGCCGGTCATCGACGCGTAGCCGCGCAGGATGACCATCAGGCCGTTGACGCGCTCGCAGGAGCGGGTGTTCATCTTGTGCGGCATCGCCGACGAGCCGACCTGGCCCGGCTTGAAGCCCTCGGTCACCAGCTCGTGGCCGGCCATCAGCCGGATCGTCTTCGCCAGCGAGGAGGGCGCGGCCGCGAGCTGCACCAGCGCGGTCACCACGTCGTAGTCGAGGGAGCGCGGGTAGACCTGGCCGACGGAGGTGAAGGCCCGGCCGAAGCCGAGGTGCTGCGCGATGCGCTCCTCCAACTGCGCGAGCTTCGCGGCGTCGCCGCCGAGCAGGTCGAGCATGTCCTGGGCGGTGCCGACCGGGCCCTTGATGCCGCGCAGCGGGTAGCGGGCGATGAGCTCCTCGGTGCGGCCGTGGGCGACCAGCAGCTCGTCGGCGGCGGTGGCGAAGCGCTTGCCGAGGGTGGTGGCCTGGGCGGCGACGTTGTGCGAGCGGCCCGCCATGACCAGCTCGGCGTGCTCGCCCGCCAGCTTCCCCAGCCGGGCCAGGACGGCGACGGTGCGGTTGCGGACGTGCTCCAGGGACAGCCGGATCTGCAGCTGCTCCACGTTCTCGGTGAGGTCGCGGGAGGTCATGCCCTTGTGCACGTGTTCGTGGCCGGCGAGGGCGTTGAACTCCTCGATGCGGGCCTTCACGTCGTGCCGGGTGACCTTCTCGCGCTCGGCGATCGAGGCCAGGTCGACCTGCTCCAGGACCCGCTCGTAGTCGGCGAGGGCCGCGTCCGGCACCTCGACCCCCAGGTCCTTCTGGGCGCGGAGCACGGCGAGCCACAGCTTCCGCTCCAGCGTCACCTTGTACTCGGGGGACCACAGGACGGCGAGCTCCGCGGAGGCGTAGCGGCCGGCCAGGACGTTGGGGATGCGAGGCTTTGCAGTCACGTGACCAGAGCTTACCCGGCGTCTTTGGCGCCCCGTGAACGTCCAGGCAGTCCGGAAGAGCGCAGGCCGGACATGTTCCGGCCTGCACTCTCCTGCGGGTCTGTGAGACGCGTGTGAGATGACCGCTGCCCGCGTCAGGATGCGGGAGCCGCCCCGGACCCGCGGGCGCAGCGTGCTGTGCCGCTCGGCGAGTGCGGCTTGCCCTTGCCGCTCGTCGACACGTGGCTGCCGGCGGGCGACCGGGGAGTTTGCGCGCCGGGGCGGCGCAGGTACCAGCGGGTGGGTTCGCGTACGGCCTCGGGGCGTCGAGCGCCAGATGCCGTGTCCCAGTCCGCCCCGTCCTCGCCGGGGGCCTGTCGTGCTGGACCGGCATCTCTTCCGGTGCGGGGCCTGACGGACCACCTGATCAGCCGCCCGCTCAGGGGCGCGTGGGAGTCCGCCTTCGCCGAGCTCACCACCGTGACCGCGGCGACGGCCGCGACGGCCGCGTGAACCTGACAGATCTGCGCCGCCGGCTTCTGGCCGACGTCCTCGCGATCGGCACCCCCTGCCCGCTGGTGATCACCGGCGGGCAGGGGGTGCAGGCCCACGGTCTGGTCGACCGGTTCTCCCAGGACCTGAACGTGGCCACCGAGAACCCGGCCCCCATCGACGAAATCATCCGCACAGTCGGCGACGGCCTGGCCGCGCGCGGCTGGGGCATCCGGCACATCGAGTCCAGCCCCCTGTCTGGCCGGCTTATCGCCACCGACCCCGCCACTGGCGAGGAGCGAGATCGACGTCCTCAAGTAGGCGTTCTGGGCCCCGCCCACGATCACCGAGTACGGCCCGGTTCTCTCACTGGACGACGTGATCGGCACCAAGGTCTGTGCACTCGCCGACCGCGGCGCGGTCCGCGACCTCATCGACGTCCACGCCGCCACTCGACACCGCACCACCGCCGCCCCTTGAAAACCTCGGCCGCCGCCACGCCCGCTACGAAGTCAGCCTTCAGGACCTGCACGACCGCCTCGCCGGCGCCGAGTGGTGGGACGACCAGGACTTCACCGACTACGGCCTGAGCCCCGAGCAAGTAGAGGACCTGCGCGCTTGGGCCCTGGCCTGGGCCGCCGACCTCGATACCCGGCTGCACGCTGAGGAAGACCCGGACGACAACTGACCCGCCGGGCCGGCCGAGCCCCGGCACTCAACCAGCGGCGCGGAACTCGTTGCTCTCTGGGTCCAGCCTGACACTCGGTGGTGGGGGTCGACCGCCTGGTCGGGCAGGACGGCGACGTCGGTCTGGGCGGCCAGCGCGTCAAGCTCGCGTCCAGCCTCGGTGGACAGCGCGTCATCCTTCGGTTCGACGGGCAGCTGATGCACGTCATCGCCGACGGCCGCGTCGTCAAAACCCTGCCCGCGCCAGTCCCGTCAGAGCGCCGACCCCAGCTGAGTGGAGCTCGCAGCCAGCGCACCCTCGTCATCCCGCCCACGGCGTAGCCTCTCCAGGCACAGCGGAGAGCGCCCGCGGACGGCGTGGTCATGGTGGGCGGCCAGCAGCTGCGTATCGGACGTGCCCACGCGGGCAAGTACGTCACCGTCCTCATCGAGGACACCGTCTTCCGCGTCCTCGACGGCGACGTCGAACTGTCCACGCACCGAAGGACCGGTGACAAACCCGTGACCCGCTTCAAGGCAGTCGTCCGCACCAAGTCATAGCGGAGGAATGTCCAAGATCTACTGGTGACGTCCAGCGTCTTCTGGAGCAAATCTGTCCAAGATCTCGCGGGACCCCACACCGGCAGCACTCGCCCGCACCGGGTACGTGGGCACGGCCAATGGCGGCGATGTCCCGTACCGGGCCGCCGGAGACGTTCAGCAGGTCTGCGAGCCTGCCCGCCTCGACAGTGCCGAGCCGGTCCGCGATGACGAGCAGCTCGGCGTTGGCCCCGGTCACCATGGACAGGGCCGCGGCAGCCGGGATGTCCTGGTCGTGGACCATCATCACCAGCTCGTCGCGCAGCTTCCAGCCGTGCAGCCCTGGGGAAGGCGCGTCCGAGCCCACCCGAGCCGTACGCCCGCCTCGTAGGCGCGGTGGACCAGACGGTTGCCACAGCAGAAAGCACGGCTCACCGCCGCGGGGCGGGAACCGTCCCGCCACCTCCCACCACGGGGCTTGTACACGCTTTCAAGCCCGGTCCTGTCTTTCGATGTCTTCGTGGTCAGGGTTCTGTTTTCTTTCGCCGGGGTGGTGGCGGGGCGGGCGGATGTGGGATGGGGTCTGTGGGTTCCGGTGTGCCTCTTTGCCGTGTGCCGGTGTGTGCCGGCTGGGCCGGGGGCGTGCGTGTCGGGGCCTGCTCATGTGTTGTTCAGGATCCGCTGTGCCGGGCACGGCGGTTGCATAGGAAAAGAGGCCGAACCGGATGACGACACATCTGAACGGTGCAGAGGGCATGAGTGGTACGCGTGTCCAGGCGGAGGAGACTGCCGGGACGCAGGCGCGTGACGGCGGCCCGCGCGGTATGCGCCGGTGGACGCGTGCCAGCGTAGGCGCGCTGCTGGTGGCGTCGATCGTGGGCGGTGGTGCGGCGCAGGCCCTGGCCGACGGCTCCAAGGCTGCGGCAGGTGATGACTGCACCCCGACCGAGGGCTTCAGCCACTGCAAGATCTTCGACTACACCGGCAAGGAGGAAACCTTCACCGTCCCCGCCGGCGTCACCACCCTCGACATCCGCATGTGGGCCGCAGGCGGAGCCGGCAGCAGGTATTCCCACTCCAGCGGCTCCGGTGGTGGCGGCGGCTATACCCACGGCACCGTCCAGGTCAATGAGCACAACCGCCAGCTACACCTCGCTGTCGGCCAGGGCGGCACCGTCAGCGGTCAGCCCGCATTCGGCGGTGGCGGCGCAGCGAAGACCGACGGTGGCGGGGGTGGAATGTCCATCCTCTGGGCCGAGGACACCTCCACCAGCGCTCCGCATCCAAGCCTTGTCGCTGGAGGAGGCGGAGGCGGCGGCTGGAATAGCGGCAACAATGGCGGCGTCGGCGGCGGTACCAACGGCGGTGACGGCGGCGGCAACTCCGGCGGTCTGACATCAGGCGATGGCGGCAAGGGCGGCAGCAACAACGTTGGTGGCAACGGTGGTAGCGGCGGTTACGGCAGTGGCGGCAAGGGCGGCAGCAACGGCGGCGACGGCAGCAACGGCAGCAGCGGCGCTGGTGGTAAGGGAATAGGCGGAGGCAGCGGGGGCGGAGGTGGCACCGGCGTCAACAGCTTTGGTTCATTTGGTGGTGGTGGTGGCGGCGGCTACGGCGGTGGCGGCGGTGCGTCCTACAGCGGTGGCGGTGGCGGTGGCGGTGGCTTTGCCGGTACTGAGGCTGTGGGGGTCGCGGACGGGTCCACTGTTGCTGGAGATGCCCAAGATGCTGCGGTGAAGGACGATTCGTTCTACAGCGATGGCATCGGTGAGGGCGGTCAGGTCGGTAAGGCTGGTGGTAATGGCCGGATGGTCATCCAGTGGAATGATGCGCCGGTAGTCACGTCTCCTGCCGCTGGTTCCGAGGTGGGGTCGATGCGTCCGGAGATCACCGGCAAGGGTGCCAAGGGTGCCACGGTGGAGGTGAAGCTCAAGGACGGTGAGGCCCTGGGCAAGCCCGTCGAGGTCGACGACGAGGGCGAGTGGAAGCTCAAGCCGTCGCAGGACCTGCCCGAGGGCGAGGTCACTCTGACGGTCACCCAGAGCGTGGACGGCAAGACCTCCGACCCGGTCGAGCACGCGTTCACCGTCAAGCGTGACAGTGTCAAGGTCAACCCCTCCAAGATGGAGCAGACGGCGGCGGGGGACATTGACGGTGACGGCAGGGCCGACCTGATCGCCAAGCCCGACAAGAACGCCGGCCTGTACTGGTTCAAGAGCAACGGCGACGGCACGTACGAGCAGGGCCGCAAGATCTTCGACAGCTGGGACTACACCCAGACCAACGCCGGTGACTTCGACGGCGACGGCCACACCGACATCGTCGCCGCCGACTCCAACGGCACCCTGCACCTGTGGCGCGGCAACGGCGACGGCACCTTCAAGGAGAAGCAGCGCCTGACCGGCGGCTGGGAGGGCAAGGAGCAGACCACGGCCAAGGACTTCGACGGTGACGGCATCGCCGACCTCGTCGCCCTGGACACCACCACCGGCAAGCTCAAGCTCTGGCGCGGCACCCGCAACACCGGCAACCCCTTCGACAAGCCGATGGTCCTGACCCCGTGGGAAGGCTTCAGCCAGACCACCGGCGCGGACGTCGACGGTGACGGCAAGGCCGACCTCGTCGCCGCCACGAAGGACAAGGACGGCAAGACCGTCCTGAAGTACTGGCACTCCAACGGCGACACCACCGGCAACCCCTTCATCAAGCCCGTCACCCTGACCAAGTGGAACAACTTCCGCCAGGTCACCGCCGGCGACGTCACCGGTGACGGCAAGGACGACCTCATCGCCGTCGACGGCACCGCCAACCAGCTCAAGAACTGGTTCTCCAACGGCAACGTCACCGGCAACCCCTTCGAAAAGCCCCTCACCGTCACCCTCGAAACCCCTAAGGAGTAACCCGGCCCCGGCCCCCGTCGATGCCCTGTCCGCCCGGCCCACAGCCAGGCGGACAGGGCATAGCGGCGATCTCGTGAGGCGGCAGGGGCAGGAAACTGGCAGGGTCTCCGGCTGCCGAGAACGATGTCCGGCACCGCACGTCACAGCTTGGAGCCCTGCTGCGCGCGTCCATTTCACCGTGCAAGCGGAGGCACACCAGCCGCCCGCGGTGCAGTGCAGGACACGATGCCAGGACATGCAGACGGCCCCGCTGGAAAACCGGCTGATACCCCTCACCGTGCGGAGCCGAGTGCGGCGATTGTGGACTCGCAGTCGGTGTGGGCGGTGGCGAACGTCCCGCGTTCGACGTCTTGGTGGGACGGCGGGAAATGGGTGGCAACTTGTACGCGAACGCGCCAAGTCGCGTCCGAGTGGCAGTCCGTACGCGACGTGGCACTGGACCGGGTACGCCGGTAACGGGTGACGGGGTGGAAGCGGCAACTGGTGTCAGAAGCCATCCGCATTCCGCATGTGGTCGCTGGATTTCTGCTGGTCGGGCATGAACTTCGACTGGCGGCGGGGGAGTTCGGGCGTTCGTCTGTTCGCGTCGTGTTCGTGGAGGTGGCTGATGCCGTCGGTGCTCGGTCTGCTGGAGGCCCGGGAGAAGAAGGTCCGCGAAGAGGTGGCCCGGCTGCGCGAGGAGGCTGAGCGGATCACAGCCGCGCTCAGCGCGGCGCAAGCGCAGTTGGAGCGGCTCGGCCAGGCCCGCGAGACCGTCACCGAGGTGCTGGCCGGGCCGGACGCCGGGATGACGGGCCAGGAGAGGGCCGCCGCGGTGCCGGGTTCGACGGTGCCGCACCGCGTCGAGGGTGCCGGTGCGGAGATTCTTGCTCCGCAGTACCAGCGGATCCTGTCCCTCCTGGCGGCGCCGGAGGCCGCCGGTGGGATGCGGGCGAAGCAGATTGCGCTTGCCCTGGGCGAGCCGACGGCCCCGGCCCGTGTCGAGGGGGTGCGCTCGCGGCTGAAGCGGCTGGCCGCGCGGGGCTGGGCTGTTGAGGCGGAGCCGGGGCTGTTCACCCTCCGCACGGAGCCGGCGGCCGCGTGAGGAAGGCGTCCCGGCGGCGCCCGGCCAGACGGGCGCTCATGAGCATGGTCATGGACCACAGCACTACGGCCGCGTGCATCTCGGGCAGCGTCACGGCATCGCGCGCCAGGCCGGGCGAGCGGACCAGCCGGCTCAGCGTTCCCTCCACCACTCATCTTCGCGTTCTGTGAAATCTGATCTGTCAAGTAGTTCAGTGTTTGGCCTGGTTGACGGCGACGACCGGCAAGAGTGTCGCGGTCGCCGGGACGCCGATCTCGCGGGGTGTCGCCCCGGTCGGCGTGGGAACGTCGGCCAGCCGTTCCAGCTGCTGGCCGGGGGCGGCCTGGCCGTCGTCGGGGGCGGCGCGTTCCTCGTCGCTGAGCGGGACGCTCGCCGGCATGCGCTGGAGGTTGTCCTTGGCCTCCAGGAGCTGCCCCTGGCTGGAGTCCTTCGGCGTGTAGAAGTCGCAGCGAGCGCAGGCCATGCGGTGTGGGTACTGCTCGAAGAAGGTGCAAGTGCAGAACCCGTGACCGAGGTCGTCGTACTGCCATGGCTCGCCTGGCGCGGCGGCTCAGGAGAGGACCGCGTCCCGGTCGAGGGATTGCGGCCTGGTCAGTCCTCTGTGTTGGCCTTGCGCAGGTCGGTGTGGAACGGGGCGACTCGGGCGAAGTGGAGCAACAGCTGGGCCACGTCCTCCTGGGCCGCCGGCATACCGAGTACCGACGGCATTAGCCATGTCCACGAGCGACGCAAGCAAGACGGGCTACCAGAACTGTCCTTCCGCCGGGCCAAGTTTATGCACGGCCGGCATAACCCCATCGGTCACCTTCGGGATGCGCTTGGATGCCGCTCGAACCCGTTGGCTGGCGGATTTCTCAAATCGCCGGCTTCACAGACAAGGGTGGCGCTCTGCTATCGCCGGATGTGCATCAGGGGCGTCATTTTGAAGCGCCTTCAGCTTGCGGGATGAGACCGTTGTGGAGGTGTTGAGCCCACTTGGCGCGCCAGGCGAGTGCGTCCTGCACAGCTTCGGCGAGGGGTTTGCTGGCTGTCCAGCGGAGAAGACTGCGAGCGGTGGTGCACGAGGTGTAGCAGCCGATGGTGTCGCCTGGACGGGGGCCGGCGTGGCGGACTTCCAGGAAGACTCCGGCGGCCTCCTCGAATGCTGCTACCAGTTCGTGGACAGTGGTTCCCTGGCCTGTTCCGATATTGATGGACCGGTACCGTGCGTCGGGGCCGGCTTCGGGAGGGAGGACGTTGTCGAAGTGTTCGAGGGCGGCCAGGTGGGCGAGGGCCAGGTCCCATACGTGGATGTAGTCGCGGACGGCGGAGCCGTCTCGTGTGGGCCAGTGCACTCCAGTGACGGTGAACGGGGTGCCGGTGGTGTGGGCTTCGATGAGCTTGCCCAGGACATGGCCGGGGTTGGGGTCCTGCGGGCCGGTACGCAGGTGGGGGTCGGCGCCGACGGGGTTGAAGTAGCGCAGGGAGATGGCCCGTACAGGGGTGCTGGTGGTCCAGTCCTGCAGGATCTGCTCGGTCATCGCTTTGGTGCGGGCGTATGGACTGTCAGGAACTACGGGGCTGGTTTCGTCGACACGGCCGTCGGAAGGCGGGGCGTATATCGATGCACTTGAGGAAAAGAGAAGCCGGGAGCAGTTGTTGCGCTGGAGTGCTTTGAGGAGGGGGACAGTCTTGCCGACGTTCTCGTGGTAGTAGTGCAGCGGATCGGTGACGGAGTCGGGGACTACGATCTTGGCGGCACAGTGAACGGTGGCATCGATATCCGGGTGTTCGGTGAAGATACGGTCGATCAACGACTGGTCAGAGATGTCACCTTGATAGAACGGGCGGCCGTGGAGAAATTCTCTGCGCCCGGTGGAGAGGTCGTCGAGGACGACAGGGGCGATGCCGTGGTCGGCCATGGCTGAGGCGATGGTGCTGCCGATGTATCCGGCGCCACCAGTGATGAGGACTTTCTTCATCGGGAAATGCTCCTGGTGTCTGAATGGTTTCGGTCCGGAGAAGGAAGTCTTTGATGTTCCGGCATCGGTTCCGGAGGGAGTCTTCCTCCGTGCTCGCTGTGTGTGATGTCCGTTTACAGCAGCTACGGGATCTGGCGTACTCTCGCGGCCGAGGGTGCCTTCGGCCGGCATGGGGGTGGCCAAGAGATCTGCATCGCGAGTTGGGCTTCGGATCTCTCATCTCGAGTGAGCGGCACCGGGCATGGCCGCCTTCGTGTCTGCAGGGGTGTCGTTGCGTTCTGTGGGTGCGATGCGGAGGTTCCGCTGGTCGGCTTCCCGGGCCAGGCGGGCGACGGCCTCGTTGATCCGGGCGAATGGATCGCTGCCTGTGGGTCCGAGCAGGAAGGCTCTGAGGTCCTGGCGTGCGGTGCTGAGTGCGTCCGCGGACGGGTCCAGCACCGCATCGAGGAGGAGGTCCATGCCGCCGGCATCGTTGGTCACCACGATGGCAGCGCGGGCTGCGGCGTGCCGGCGCCGGAACTCATCGGGTCCCAGGCCCGCGGAGTCCGTGACGGCGTAGGGCTTGCCGCTGGCCAGGAAGTCGGAGACAACGCTGGATACGTCGGAGAGCAGCGCGTCTGCCTGGTTGAAGCAGTCGTGCAGAGCGGGGCTCGCCGTGGTGATCACCTGGTGCTCCCAGGGGGGCACCGACTGCCAGAATGCCTTGCTCCGGGCCTCGTGCAGCCGGCGGATGCGCAGGGAGAAGCTGCTGTCGTGTTCTGGCTGCAGGCGGCGGGTTCTCTCAAGTGCCGTGGTCTGGGCTTCGATTCGGTCCAGCAGCGAGCGTGCTGCGTCGGTGACCGGGGTGGCTTTCCATCGCGGATCGCGTCGGCGTTCGCGTGCGGCTTCCTCGATCAGTGCAACGATCCGGCGGTGGGCCGCCGATGCTCGCGGATCACGGATGCCGGTGAAGGGGTGCGGCCGGTAGAGGACCCGTACGGGGCGGTCGCTGCTGAGCAGGGACCGCACGAGGTTCTCCCCTGCCAGCAAGAGCGAGGTGTTGCCGGGCTCGTCGGTCCACCCTTCCCAGGTCGGGGCGTAGAGCACGGTGGGAACGGGTGCGGGGATGCGGCTGGCTGCGGTCTGGATGCCGGACAGCTGGGGGCGGCCCACTTCGGTGATGTTCTCGTCGCGTACTCCGATGGCCGCTTGGGCGTAGCGGGTGCGGCCTGCCGGGCCGGCGACCCAGACCTGGTCGTAGGCTTTGCAGAAGGGGTTGAAGCTGGCGGCTTTGTCGCTGTCGCCGTGGCCGATGAATGCGTGTTTCGTGGTCGGGATGCGCAGGAAGTGGATGTTCTTGCCGACGTTGGCGGGGTACAGGGCCACTCGTACTGTCGAGAAGTCCAGGCGCATGAGGTGGGTTGCGGCGGGGACGCAGATCACGGGAAGTGTTGTCGGGGCGAGCGCGTTGAGGATGGTGCGTTCGCGCAGGACCACCAGTGTTCTGGTGTGGAGTTGTTCCGCTGTGCGGAGCCACATGTTGATCTGGTATGCGGATTTCTTCGATCCGGAGAAGTAGAGCACGGTCTCCGGTGCATGAGCCGCCAGCCAGAAGTTCACCGATGCGATGAGCTCATCTGTGGCGGGAAGGTTTTTTGCACGGTGGAGTGCGTGCCACAGCAGCATCAGGTAGACGGTTGCGCCAAGCAGGGATGCTGTCATGCCTGCTGCAGCCGGCCAGATGTCCTGTGCCATCACGGCAATCAGGATGCCGGACACGGCAGGTATGTCCATCCGGTCCATCTTCTCGGCATGCTGAGATATCAGATGCTTCGGCGGCTGCGGGGCGGTCTGGCCGTGCACGGTGTTCTGCGTGATGACGGCCGGCCGGAATCGGGTGCTGGTCAGGGTGGCGAGGTTTCCGTGACAGATCTGTACGACGAGCAGGACGAGGAAGAATGCAGCACTGGCCGACAGGGCTGCGTCCGTGTCCGGCATCGTCTGTGTGAGCAGAAGCAGCAGGAGAAAGCGGCGGAGGAACGAGCGTATGGAGACGCCGAGCCGGCCTTTGCGCAGCAGCGTGATGTATCTGCTCCGGGTACGGTGCAGATACCAGTCGCCTGTGTAGGCTGTCGCGGCTCCGGTTATGAAGAACCACGGGCTGGAGAGCCAGACGGCGCCGGCCATGACGGCGTAGCCGCACAGCAGGCCGAGGGCGGCTGCCTGTTCGCTCCGCCTGCTGGTGCGTGCGGCTGTCTTGAGCGTAGTGACGATCATGATGGGTTTCTTCGCTGGGTTTGCAGCTGTCAGGTCAGTTCCAGCAGCTGCAGTGGCTGGTAGTTCGTTGGTTTCTTCCCCTGTTCGTGCTCGTACTGGCGCTGTGATCTTGCACGGGTTGAGGCAGGGACGTGGGGGGACGTCACGCCAGGGGTGTCAGTTCCGGCATCGGCAGATGCGTGGTTCCCGGGGCCTTCGCTTCCATGGGGGTTTGCCTGCGGACGTCGAAGACATGGCCTGTTGCGTCCGACAGCAGTACGTCGACCGAGGTTTGTGCCACGGCCTCGGGGGTGAGCAGTGACTCTTCCGGTTCTTCGCCGAAGGCGCTGAGGCGCATCGGAGTCCGTGTGCGCTCGGGGTTGATGCAGTTCACGCGGATGCCGGCGGACGCCCATTCCTCGGCAAGTCCCTGGGTGAGGTTGACCGTTGCGGCTTTGGCGGACGAGTACAGGACGTACTGCTCCCGCCCGCGGGTGTAGCTGCTGGAGGTGTACATCAGCAGCTGCCCCTTGGACTGGCGCAGGTACGGGTATCCCGCCCGTGCCACGAACACCGGTGCAAGGTAGTTGACGGCGGTGGACCGGTGGATCTCCTCGGCATCGGTCTCGGCGATGTTGCCGACGGTCAGGATGCCGGCGGTGTTCACGATGAAGTCGATCCGGCCGGTCTGGGCGTGGGCTGTGCGCAGTGCGGCTTCGACATGGTCCGGGATCTCCACGTGGGTTCCTGTGAGCGTCCGGCTGAAGCGGAACACCCTCGCGCCGTGCTGCTCGGCGAGGTCTGCGACATCTGCGCCGATGCCGTAGCTGCCGCCGAAGACGACCAGGACCTTGCCGCTCAGGTGCTCGGCGTACACAGAGTCGGAGCTGCTGGCCGGCGGCAGCTGGGATTGCAGCTGGAAGAGCTTGTCGGTGATGAAGAGGTCGACCGGGTGGGTGACTTTGACGTTGTGCTCCTCGCCGCACACGACCCTGATCGGCACATCGGGAAGGTAGCGCAGAACGACAGCGCAGTCGTCCGTTGCGGTGAAGTCCGGGTCCTGGGCTGCGCGTTCGTAGGCCCGGCGTATGGCAGAGAGCCGGAATGCCTGAGGGGTCTGGCCTCGTTGCAGGGAGCTGCGGTCGGGGATGTCCTCGATATAGGCGCCGCCGTCGGCCGAGGTGCGGGTGACGATCACCGTGTCGGATGCCGGGACCGCGACGTCCACTGCTCCGTGGTCGTCCAGGGCCGTGATGCAGTCGGAGATGACGCGGTGGGACACCAGTGGACGCACGGCGTCATGGATCAGCACCTTGGTGTCATCGTCGTGCCCGAACTCTTCGGAGAGTACGTCCAGAGCCTGTCGCGTCGTCTCGTTCCGGGTGACTCCTCCGGGGTGAATACCGCGGACCTTCACCATTTTGGCGCGGTGGACGATGTCGCGGACTTCCGGAATGTAATCCTGCTTCATGAAGATGACGATGTCGTCGATGTCGGCGGATGAATCGAATATGCGCAGGGTGTGCTCGATGATCGATTTTCCTGCGATCTTGACGAGCTGCTTTGGCATGCCGAGCCCGACGCGGGAGCCAGTACCGCCGGCGAGAATGACAGCGACGGTGCGGGGCGGCTTCTGGTCCGCAGCATCAGGCATGAGGGTCTCCTTGCGTATTCTGGCGCCGGTCGGCGGGCTGGTGAGAGGTGCCGGTTTCGGTCCGGCTCTTACAGGCTGGCACCGCGCGCCCGGCAATCGGAGGGCGAAAGATGGTAGCCGCGGTCGAAAGATGAGTCCGATGAGGCCCCGGGCGTCGTCGCCGGCCGCGCCCCCCATCCCTCCCCTGGGCGCTGCGGCCCTTCACCGGGTGCAACAGTCCGGGACGGGCTGTCCGGAGGATGTGCGGGGAGTGCATGCGCTCGGTCTTGCGGTGCCTGGATGGCACGGGTCCTGGAGTTCTCCTTCAGCAGCCAGTGGCCGCCGGAGGATCTCACCTGCTGCGCCGGCCCGAAGCCCGCGGAGGGTCACGGACAGGTGTGTGACCGGAGGGAGTACCCGGCGGCCTTGCCGTGATGCGTCCGATGCGCAGGGACGGGCGGAGGACTGCTGGTGGCCGGTATCGAGCAGACGTACTCGGCATGCATCGGCCACGTTGAAGGAGTCTTTTGTTTCGCAGATCGGTCCCGGCGCCCAGGACGGCTCTGTCGTCATTGCGGCTTGAGATTGACCACGTTCATGGAAAGCTCGTTGTCCACGGTGAAGAAAGGACGGACGCGCACGGGTCCGTGTTTTGTTTTCTTGAGTACGACCGGGCTGTAGTTGTGGATGTGTTTCTTGTCTGTGTAGTCACCGAGGAACCGTGCGATGCGGACCGGGTCCTCTCCCTGCCCTGGCTGCAGATAGAGGTCCCACACATCGTGTTCCTCCGCCCGTTGCTGGGCGGGAGTTTTTACCGGGATCGTGAAGCGGAACCCGTTTCCTGCCAGGGGTGCGGCAGGAAGGCTGAAGCTGATGTCTCGAAATTTTCGGCCCCTCGCAAGGAGCTGTGCCGCGCTGGTCATCTGTGCCCCCCACAGGCGGCCCTCCACGGTGACATAGTGCTCACCGATGGAGACGCTGTCGGCTTCTGCGTGAGCGGCGGCACGTACCCGGCTGTGGAGGGAGAGGGTCTCGTCGGGGTTGACCACAGGGGTGAGGGTCTGCCATGCGTGCCCGTCGGTGCCGGGTTCGTTGATCTTCAGTAGGTTGCGGTTGTCGAAGACCCCTGTCTTGAGGCGTCGCCGGAACGCAGTACCCGCAGCCTCCAGGTACAGGTCCCAGTTGCCCTCGGGCAGTGATGCGCTGCCGCGGAGCAGGGTGACGGTGTGCTCCATGCTGCCGTCACCGTCATCGGTGGGCGCCAGGTCGAAGGACACGGAGGGTGTCGCCGACGTCCGGTCGATGCAGACCAGCCGCAGTGAAGGGAAGCCGGAGGCTGGCACGGTCAAGTGGACGTGGCCCTGTTCAGAGACCTTCCACGAGGTCGTGGCCGGCAGTTTTCTGCCTGCTGTCAGGCTGTCGAAGAGTGCGTCGTAGCGATCGGCGATCGTGTGTGGCGTGAAGCGTTCGGTGCTGCGGCGGGCGGCCGCACCTATGGCGTCACGCCTGACGGGGTCGTCGATCAGTGCGTGCAGTGCCCGGGCCAGTTCGTGTGCGTCGTCGACGGGTACCAGCAGGCCGTTGGAGCCATGGGTGATGATCTCGCGAGGCCCGTAGTCACAGTCGGTGCTCACCACGGGGACGCCTGCCGTCATGGCCTCGATGATGTTCATCGGGAGGCACTCGGATGCTGATGCGGACACCGCGATGGCGGCTTTGGACCACTCCATTTCCATGTGCGCGGAAGGACCCATGAGGAGGATCTGGTCGTGAAGGCCGAGCTGGCCGACCAGGGTATCCAGCGGCTTGCTTTCAGCACCCTGCCCGTAGATGCGAAGCCGCCAGTCGGGACAGCTTTCCGCAAGCAGGCTGAAAGCGCGGACGAGAACGTCGTAGCGTTTTCCTTTGTCGAGTCTTCCGGCGGCGATGATGGTCTTGGTATCTCCGTCGGATACGGGCCCGCCCAGCAGGGGAACACAGTTGGGGATCGAAGTGACGAATACCCCGGACTCGGTGAAAAGCTGCCGGATGTTGGCCGCGTCCTCGTTACTCACCGAGACCAGGGCGTCAAGGTTTCTGGAGGCTTCCCTAAGGGCCTTGCGCTGTTCGCCGCCAAGTGAGTAGCTTGCCTGGTGGATCTGCGCGATCTTGAGGAAGTCGCCCCCGACTCGCCCCAGAAACACGGCTATGCCGGGGTGGCAGGATATGACGATGTCGGCATCCGTCGTGGAGAGGTACTCGGCCAGGCGCACCTCCGTCAGACGGCTGTTTTCCGACGTCCTCATTCCGTCCTTTGCCGGGAAAATCCGCACGGGTGCATGCAGGAGGGGGTCGTCACCGTCGAAGCGGACGGAGGTCTCCCGCATGTCGATGAGGTCCACCGTTCCCACGCGCGGATCCAGGGCGAACCGGGGAGCATCCCGGTGGCGGAGCAGTGAGACGACCTCGACGTCATGGCGCTCGGCCAGGGCTCCCGCCAGGTTTACGGTGCTCTTCACCACCCCTCCGATGCCGTACCGGTTGTGAATAAGGAAAGAAATCTTCATAACGCATTCCCGTCTCAGTGTAAAAAATAGGTAACTCGTGGTTCATGTGTTCACTTTCAAGCAGTCGCCTGGAAGTTTTAGGTTTTTGCAGCATGTACTCAGGTGCCGTCACCCCGGTTCGGCCAGCAGGTCATCAGCCGGGCGCGGCCGGCTGATGAAGAGCCTCCTGGCGGCTGTCGGTGCAGCGAAAACCGCGTGCATGCCATCCGGGTCATCTCAGGGGCGCGGATGAGGAGCTGTTACGCCCGGCGGATTCTGCACGTCGCATTGCCGCAGCTATCCGCATACCTCTGTGCCGCGAGGAACAGCCGTGCTCTCTGCCGGGCCTTCTTTGTGTCCCTCGCGGTGGCTCCTGCCAGAGGCGGGCAGCTCCTGTTCAGCATGGGAAGGTGCGATGCGCATGTCAGCGAAAAGGTCGCTGAGCGGTACGTGGGACGGCTCCGTGGATGACGGGCCCTCCGCGGGACCTTGCAGGCTTTCGGCAGCGAAGGACGGGGCGTCCGGCCGGGGCAGCGCAGCGGCCGCCGGCGCGCAGGGAAGGGGCCCGGGCCCCTTGCCGACTGGTCCGAGGAGGTCGCCGACGGGCCGGTGCTCTTGCGGGACAGGGGTACGGTCCTCGGGCTCGCTCGTTCTCCTTCGCTCCGTGCCGTCCTCGTCGGCCGGCCGGTCCGCGCGTGGCCGGCCGGCACGCCCGCACAGAGCTTCGACCGCTTGCACGAAGCGGTCCGTGGCCGTGGGGTGTTCGGGCCCCAGGAGGTACGTGCGCAGCGCTGCCTGATGGTGCTGCAGGGTGTGCCGGTCGCGGTCGTACAGCAGCCGGACCAGGCTTGCGCATCCCTGGCCTCGGGGCCCCAGGACGTAGCCCGCGCGCGCGGCGGTGTTCTCTTCCCGGAAGGTTTCGGTGCTGGATCCTGTCGAGTTGACGATGGCGTACGGCTTGTGGGTGGCGATGTACTCGGATACGACGCTGGAGATGTCGGCTATCAGGAGGTCGGTCTCGGCGAAGGTGGCGTAGAGCGAGGCGTCCGCGGGCTCGACGATCCGGTGTTCCCACCAGGGACTGTGGTTCCAGTAGGCCGCTTCGGCACGGGCGTTGCGTTCCCGGCTTGCGTGCAGTGCTGCCGGGTCCGCGGTGGCGAGTCGTGCGGCGGCTGCCAGTTCGTCTCCTTGCCCGGTCAGCTGCTCCCGCATGGTTGCGGCCTCGTGCTGGAGCCGGCGCAGGGCCACCTCGTGCTCCGGTCGGCGGTGGTCTTGGGCTGTTGCGCCGTAGCGGGGGTCTTTGGCGCGTTTGCGGTTGGCTTTTTCGATCATGTCGGCGATGCGCTGGTGGGTCCGGCGGGCGCGGGGGTCGCGGCGCCCGGTGTAGGGGTGGGGGCGGTAAATCAGCCGTACGGGCGAGGAGCCGTACAGCAGCTGTCTGACGATGCGTTCGCCGGCTTCCAGCAGGGAGGTTGCGCCCGGGGTGTCGGCCCAGCCTTCCCAGGTCGGCGCGTACAGGACCGTGGGGATGTGCTGCCCGGTCAGCGAGAAGTGCGGGGCACTCCGGCCGGTGTGGGCGGTGAGGGTGTCCAGTTGCGGGCGTCCGACGTGGACGATGTTGGTGTCGGGGATGCCCAGCCCGGCGCGGCTGAGCCGTTCTTGGTGTCCGTGGCCGGCCACCCATATTTCGTTGTACATCCGGATCACCGGGTTGGTGCTGGGTGTCTTGTCGCTGTCTCCGTGGCCGATGAACACGTGCGGGAAGGCGGAGCGCCGGTGGAAGTGGATGTTGCGGCCGACGTTGGTGGGGTACAGGGCTGCCTTGACGGAGTCGGGCAGGGTGAGGTTGATGAGGGTGTCGTTGTCCGGAACGCACAGGAGGGGGGTGGTGGTGGGGTCGAGGAGCGGGATGAGGTGGCGTTCGCGGATGAGGATGAGCGGGCGTGCCTGGAGGTGTTCCAGGACCGGCAGCCACATGTTGGCCTGGTAGGCCGTGGAGCGGTCTCCGCTGAAGTAGAGGATGATTTCCGGGGCGTAGGTGTGGAGCCATTGCTCGGTTTCGCGGATGACCTGCTGCGGCCGGGGCAGACGGAGCGCGCGGAGCAGGGCCGGCAGCAGGAGCAGGGATGCGGTCAGGGACCATGCCAGTGCGGCGATGGTGCCGAGCGCCGCGGTCCACGCGTTGCCGGTTGCCGGCCATGCGGCGTATCCGGCCAGGACAAGGAGCAGTTGGTGCAGGAGGCGCCGGCCTTCGTTCTTGGTCAGCCGGGAGGGCGGGGGCGCCAGGCGCAGGGTCTGGTCGTAGCAGGGCAGTTGGATGCGGCGGGTGACGACGGGGGCCTGGCGCAGCCGGGTGATGGCCTGGACCTGTCCTGAGTACAGCGGCTGTCCCATGATCCAGGCGAGCATGCAGGCCAGGGTGACCCGTGCCGGGGTGCTGTGCAGGCCGAGCTGTGCCACCAGGGGGATGCACAGGCACATGCCGATGGTGCTGATCCGCAGCGGGAGGGTGAGCCGCAGGCGTGCCAGTTTCTTCAGCAGGGGCTTCTCGTGCCGGTGTAGGTAGTAGTCGCTGAGGTACAGCAGGACGCCGCACAGCGTGGCCTGCCAGGGTGCGGCTGTCAGGCTGAACCAGGTCAGTGCGGCGAACTGGGGCAGCATCAGCCAGGCGATGGCCAGTCCGCGGAGCCGGCGGGCGAAGGCCGTGCGCTTGATGCGGACTGCGCGGGAGCGCGGCAGTGCTATGCGGGCCCAGGTCCGGCGTCTGGCGCGGCGCAGGCCCGTGAGGAGGTGGATGTCGGTGCGTGCGGTGGTCATGTCATGCTGCTGGTGTTCAGGCGGCCGGCGACGTTCCAGCCGGCCAGGCGCATTCGGATTCTGGGTTCCCAGGTGCCCTTGTCCAGGGACTTCTCGCCCACGGCCAGGTCGTGGGCGATGGTGGCGGTGGCGTTCAGCCGCAGGCGGAAGCGTTCGGTGTAGGTGCCGGATGTGGGGGCGGACAGGGAGACGCGCTGGCGTTCGACGGTCATGGGCACGGTGAACTCGGCGCCCTTGCCCTGTTCCTTGAGGGTGAGTTCGAGTCCGGTCTTGCCGGTGTTCACGGCCAGGTTTCCGCCCATGCGCTCCAGGAGCTGGCGGGCGTTCTCCGACATCGGCGGCATGAGCGTGTCCTGGCCGCCGAGGTTCTGGAACACCATGGGGACTCCGGAGTCGAGCAGTTCGGCGTGGAAGTGCACGACGGTCGCCCCGTTCTCCCAGTGGACTCGGTCGATGCCGCAGGCGAGACGGATGCCGCTCTCCCAGCGGGCGAGCTCGCGCAGGTCGTCCTGAAGGTCTCCGATGATCATGGCGGTGACGAGCTGCTGGACCGGCTGGAGGCCGGTGATGACTCCCTGGCTGAACCCCGAGACGATCATTTCCCGCATCAGGGCGGTGAGTTCGCTGCGGCGGCCGGGCAGCTGGTGCAGCAGCCTGTTGCTGCGCATCCGTTCGATCATCTCGGTGCGGAGCCAGCGCCGGTGCAGCTTGTCGCGCAGAGGCCCGGGCTCGGTGTGGCGGGTGACCGTGTCGACGGCTTCGCGGATCTCCTCGAAGTACTCGGCCGGTTCCGCTGCGTCGAACCCGCGGGCGCCGCCGCCGGCGTAGTAGTAGCAGGGGTAGTCGCTGTACACGGACACGTTGGCGGCCGTGAGGTAGGACGTGACGGTGAAGCTCTGGTCGACGACCTGGGTGCGGCCCTCGGGGAAGCGGATGCCGTGCTCGTCCAGGAACTCCCGGCGGAACATCGCATGACAGCTGAGGCTGTCGATCAGCAAGTGCTCGGTGAGGTTGGCGTGGGGATGGCTCTTCCTGAAGAGCACGCGCGGAACGGAGCGCTTGATGCCGACCATCTTCCCGACGACGACATCCGCCTGGTTGTCGGCCCCGTAGGTGTACAGGCGCTCCAGTGCCTCGTCGCCCAGCCAGTCGTCGGTGTCGAGGAACAGGACGAACTCCCCACGCGCCGCATCGATACCGGCATTGCGCGCACGGGCCTGGCTCGCCGGAGACTCCAGCGGAACCACCCTGGTATGGGGATACTCCTGGGCATACTGGAGCAGGCGCTCACGGGTGCCGTCCGTGGAACCGTGGTCCACCATGACGATCTCGAAGTCCGAGGCGGACATGGACTGCCGGCCCAGCGACTGCAGGGTGGTACCCAGCCCGCTGCCGGGATTGAACGTCGTGATGACGACGCTGACGTTGTACACGGTGGCTCATTTCTTGGGGGTAGGCAGGAGTAAGGCGGGCCGGCTCCCGGCTTCCTGCCGGACGGCTCCTTCTGTGCGCGGTGTGGTCGGCCTCCGGGAAAGGAGGCGGTGGGGGAAGGTTTCAGGAGTCTGCCGGGACGCGGTTGACCTGAATCGCCAGCAGGTTGTTGCCCTTGGTCAGGTAGGGCTCCACACGGACTGCCGAGCTGCCCTCACCAAGGGTCGACCGTGGGTACTGGTACGCGCTCCGCAGGTACTGGTGCACATCTGCATACAGAAGACCCACGGCCGCCTCGAGGCCAGGGCCCGCCGTGATACGGACGTCGAAGACCCGTGAGGCCTGGTCATCGGGCAGGTGCCCGGCCAGCGTCCGTGCCGCGAAACCGAACCGGAAGGTGTGGGGGCCCGTGGCCTGACCGGCAAGGGATACGGACTCGTTCACCGCTCCGCGCGCCCGCAGGTGCACCAGGGGCGCCTGCGCGAGGGCGTGGCCCATGAGCAGGCAGTCCACCGTGATCACGTCGTCGCGCACCCGCAGGTCCTGGATCTCGGCATGGGCCGTGGGGGTGCGCACCCACACCCGGGCCTGGCGATCGGCGTCCATGTACGGCTTGAGCACCCTTACCCGGGCGGCAGGCTGCGCGGTGGGCGCGCCTGCCAGGAACACCCTCCGGTCGCTGCCGGCCAGTTCCAGAGGGGCCCGGGCACCGTCACCGAGGCGCTCCACCTCGATCGCCCACTGTCCGTCGGCCAGCCCGCCCTCGCCGACGGCAAGTTCGGCTTCCAGCGCGGCGGGCTCTCCCGGCCCCCCGGCCACTGTGCGCAGGGGGACGCGCACGGGCTGCTGGGACGGGCGCTCGGGCCGGAGCACCAGCTGCATCGCAGGAGACGGCCCGTGGTCTGGCGCGTGGTCTTCGGCGATGCGCACCACGGCTCTGCCATGGTCGAGGCACCGTACGTCGGCCCGGGGCCGGAACGTGCGTGCTGCGACGACCTCTTCCAGGAGCGTGGTGAAGCGCTGTGCCACCACCTGCGGGTCGAATCGCACAGAGTTCTCGATCGCTGCTGCAGCCATGCTGCGCCGCAGGGCGTCGTTGCTCATGAGCCGTCTGAGGCCGCCGGCCAGGGCGTCCACGTCGTCCATGGGGGTGAGGATGCCGTCCTCGCCGTCACGGATGATCTCGCGCGGCCCGTTGTCGCAGTCCATGCTGACGACCGGTACACCGTGGCGCATGGCTTCGATCAGCCCCAGCGGCTGCGCCTCCATCTGCGAGGTGCACGCGGCCAGGGATGCCTTGGCCCACTCGTCCGTCATCGATGCCGCGCGTCCCATGAGCAACACCCGTCCCTGGAGACCGAGTTCCTCCACCTGTGCGCGGAGAGCTGCTGCGTTCTTCCCTGATCCGTAGATGCGCAGCTGCCAGTCGGGGAAATCTGCGCTCAGCTGTACGTAGGCATCGATGAGCAGGTGATAGCGCTTGATGTCGATGAGTGCACCGGCCGCCGCAATGATCTTGCTCGTCTGGTCGGACATCGGCAGGCTCGGCGCGGCAACCCCGTTGGTGATGCTCTCGATACGGACCCCTGCGAGCGCCGGACGCTCCCGGTAGCAGGCGACGTCGCCCGAGGAGACGGGGACGATCGCATCGAGGTGCTGGTAGAACTCCTCGAACGCGTGCTGGTGACGCGAGTGCCGGTAGATCGTGTGCACGACCGCCACCTTGGCGTAGCGGTCGATTCCCAGCAGAGCCAGGTAGTTGGCCGTGGTGTACCGGTTGGCGATGACCACGTCCGCGTCGCACTGCGCCAGATACTGGGCCACTGTGCGGTCCGAGAACGCGTTCATCGTCGTGTAGCGCGGCTCCACCGGCAGGATGACGCCCGAGGGACGGCGGAACGCAGGGTCGTCGCCCGGGTGGAGGGGGGAGCCGGGGCGCAGGTCGATGAGGTCGGTGACCTTGACGGAGGGGGCCGGGGTGTAGGGCATGTGCTCCTGGTCGCGGTAGATGTTGACCAGTTCCACGTCATGGCCGCGGCTGAGCATGTCGGCCAGGGCAACGGTGGCGCGGGTGGCGCCGCCGTTTTTGCCGCGGTTGTCGATGAACACGGCGATCTTCACAGGTGTTTCCGTTCTCTTCTGCCCCGGGCACGTTGCGCCGCTGATGTCTGCTGCCGCTCGGCCGGGGGTTACTCGAGCAGCTGGATGGTCCCCTTCGGTCTCATCTCCTCGATGTGCTCGCACGGCATGCCGGCGGGCCTGCACTGCTGCCAGCCGGTGGGGGGCTGCCTCAGCCAGTTCGAGGGCGGGACGGACAGCACACGGAACGGGTGGCGGGCGGGCGCGGACTGCATGCCCGCCTGCACGGCGATGAAGTTGATCGTGTGCTCGCCGGGCCACCAGTCGTGGGGCAGGCGATAGCGCCAGGTTCCCGCGGGCGTGACCGCCGTCTCCCCCACCCAGCGCCCCTGGCTGAGGGCAACCACCTTCTCGACGCCCGGCTGCGCCGTCCCGATGAAGACAGCACGAGGACCGTTCCACGAGCCGGCTCCGGGAGCGGTGAGCACAGGCGGGGCGACCACCGAACGGGAATGGAAGACCACCTCGGCCACCGGGGTGGTAACCGAGCCGGAGACGCCTACCAGCGCCACACGGTGCTCGCCATCACGCCAGTTGGTCACAGGGCGCCACAGCCACTCGCCGCGGCTTCCCACCCCGGTGGCGCCGATGAGCCTGCCGTCCTCGAACACCAGCACCCGGGAGATCCCAGCGGGCGCGCTGCCCGCGAAACGCGTGGCGGCATGCCCGCACGCCCCGTTACCAGGCGCGGTGACGGCCAGCGGCTCCTCGCCGGCAGGGAGCCGGGACCACCTGGCCTCCCACTCCGTGCGCACGGCCGTCAGATCAACTCCCGCCCGGCGCGGCGAGGGCAGATCCGCCCAGACCTTCTTCGACACCTGACGCGTGGACAGAAGGCCGGCCCGCTGCAACTCCCGCACAGCGCACTGCCCGATGGCACGGGCCCCGGCCCGGTTGAAGTGCAGAGTGTCGATGATCCCCCCAGGACGCTGGGGGTGCTCCCCGGCATCGACCCAGCGGAAGTAGCCACGTGCCTGCTCCGGACCGAGCCGCTGCAGCAACAGCCCGGACACCGTCTGCAGGTCCAGCAAAGGCACACCACGCTCGACAGCAAGGTCCCGCATCACATCCGAATAGTCACCAGATGGCCGTTTCAGCACACCGTCCGGGGAAAAAATGTGGCGCGCCGGCTGCGTAACAAGAACCGCCCGCGCGCCGCGTTCCCGAATCACATCCACGTAAAGGTTCAGGTAAGCCTTGAACTCCTCCGGCGTGTGATAGAGATCAGGCCTCACCATAGCCTGGTCGATGACACCGAAGGCAATCAGGAAGAGATCACCTGAGCCCAGCTCGTTCATCAGCAGCGGCATGCGATTCTCGAAGAACCAGCGCGTACCCGCACCATCATGTGCTCGATTTACGACCTCGATACGCGAATCGAGAAAATCGCCAAGATGCTGACCCCACCCGGACAGGAGGTGATTGTCATCCTTCCGGGTCTGGGCGACCGAATCACCGGCGACATAAATACGCCTGACCTTCACTGCACTACCTCTGCCAATCCATCTGCTACGCGAGACGCGCCTCGAGCTCATAAATCGGGCCGAGCAGATCTCACCTGTTTACGCAATACCATTATTACGGGTCTCCCCCTGTAGGCGGATCTCCAAAGGTAAATAGCTCACCGCAAGGGAAGACCCCACAGGACGAGGACAGGAAGAACGCCATCCCGCCGTGCCGGCCAACTGGCGCGGCCATCTCCCGATGACCGAGAGATCCATGCCATCGCCCACGTACCTCATCGCCTGCCGACGTGGTGTCCATCCACGCGCTTGGGGCCGCTGGACCTCTGAGGGGAAACCGCGGCTCTTCTCGGTCGGGGCACGCTTGGGGTCCAGCTTTTCAACGTCCCTGCGGTGCACAGCAGATGACGTTGAGCCGGCCCTTATTTTCCTTCGCGGGCCGGCTCAACGCCTAGTGATTTTTCAGAACTTACGCGAGGCCTTGCTTTGTGCCATCGGATTAGCGGCTGGGCTTCGCCGCCGTTCACCTTTGTCGATGCCGGCAGTCAGTTCAGGCTGCCCGGAACGGGTGGTGCCGTGTGGTGGTTAGGGCTTGGCGGTCTCGAGGCTGACGGCGGTGGGCTTGGAGAAGGGGTTGCCCTCAGTGTTGCCGTTGGAGTTCCAGTACTTGAGCTGATTGTTCTTGGTGTCGACGGCGAGGAGGTCGTCCTTGCCGTCGCCGTCGAGGTCGCCGGCGGTGGTGTGGGTGAAGCCGGCCCACTTGGTGAGGGTGACGGGCTTGGCGAAGGGGTTGCCCTCGGTGTTGCCGTCGGACTTCCAGAACTTGAGGACGTTGTTCTTGTCGGTGGCGATGAGGTCGGCGATGCCGTCGCCGTCGACGTCGCTGGCGGTGGTCTGGGTGAGGCCGGCCCACTTGGAGAGCGCGCGCGGCTTGGCGAAGGGGTTGTCCTTGTCGCCGGTGCCCTTCCACATGTTCAGCTTGCCGGTCTTGGTGTCGAGGGCGATGAGGTCGGCGATGCCGTCCTTGTCGACGTCACCGGAGGTGGTCTGCTCCTTGCCGGCCCACTGGGCGAGCCGGGTCTCCTCGCCGAAGGTGCCGTCTCCGTTGCCCTTCCACATCTTCAGGTTGCCCTTGCCGTCGACGGCGGCCAGGTCGATGTTGCCGTCGCCGTCGAAGTCGGCAGCGGTGGTCTGGGTGTACTTCCAGGAGTCGAAGACCTTCACACCGGGGGCGAAGGTGTTGTTGCCCTTGTTCCTGAACCAGTACAGGCCCGAGGATTCCCCCGTCTTCCCCAGGATGTCCCCCTTCCCGTCCCCGTCCACATCCGCGAGCACCAGCTCGGACAGATCCGACGCCTTCACCGGCGCACCCGGCTGCGGGTTCACCGCCGAGTCCTCATACCGGAACAACGACCCGTTCGTGAAGTAGATCTTCCCCTCCGGACTGGTCGTCATCTGTCCGACCGGCATGCCAAGACCACCGACATCAGTCGACTTCAGGGTCTTCAGATCCATCCGCTTCAGACCCTTATCAGTCATCCCGATAAGATTGCCCACACCGTCAAAACCCATACCGTACGGGAAGGACGTGTCTGCGCCGGCCGGAGCTACCGGCTCACCCTTCGCGATATCATAAACGCTGAAGTAATTATTGTAATGACTTATGTAAACCTTGCCATCCTTAAAGGCAAAACTTTGAGTCAGTCTACCGCCAGCACCGCCTGGCGTCATCTGGGTAGCATTCGCCGGATCCTTAGGGTCAACCACAAGGTCGAAGTAGCTGGTGTACTGGCCACTGTTGTAACGTCCGTGGGCGTGTACGTAGAGCTTGCCTTTGTGGGCGCTAAACTTATAGAGATTCACCAAGGAAAGGTTACTTCCCTTGTCCCTGACATCGCTGAGGTTCCACAGGTGTTCTGCGGTGGCTTCGCCGCTGGAGACGTGCGGGGTGACCTTGTACATGGCGTTGCTGGCGAAAACGTACAGCTGGCCGTCCTCGTCAAGGGCAAGCTGAGTGGCCCCGGCGAACGAGGTGCGGAGTTCGGTGACCTTCTCGGTCTTGATGTCGGTGTGCTTGAGCTTGCCGGCGTCGATGCTGTAGGCGTTGCCCTTGTCGTCGACGGCAAGGGAGTCCTTACCGGCGCCCTTGGCGATCTCAGTGTAGGAGAGGGAATCGGGGCTTACCGTGTTCGCCTCACCGGCGGCCGCAGCCTCCTTCCCTCCGTCACCAGGAGCGGGGGCGGCGAACGCCTGGGCGGCGGTACCGCCGGCGATCGCAGCGACGAGCAGCGCACCGGCGCCCGCACGCGACCAGGCCCGATGGCGCCCCGCTCGCGGAGCCCGCTCCGGAATATGCACAGTGTTCACAGCAGTCCTGCCTTCATCGACATGATGGATTCGGTCACCGCCCGGCCTGACACCCAGACCCGGCAGCACTCAAAACCTCTCACCCGCCGTAGCCGCCACCGCGCGTCAAAAGAAGAGCCCTCACCACTGAAGTAACACACCCATATTGCGGGCACCGTTAACTTGCGCCGGGCCGCTTCGTACGGCAGGCTCCCCTCGTCGATGAGGGCTTTGAGCTGCGTGTTCGGTGTGCGCTTGGTTATGACCCGGCCCCGGTATACGCGATATACGGCTCCCCCGCGCCCACACGGTACCCGGCAACTCCCCTGCAGAGTTCACTGTTTGACGAGCCCGGAAGCGCGGCCCCTCCCGGGCCGCGGAGGGCGGCAAGACCCGTTGCCGCGTGTCCGATTCGAGGCACCGGGACGGCGATGTGGCGAAGGAGGAAGAGATGGAGACCACCGAGTCGGCGGCGTACGCCGCGCCGGTCGTGCTGGATGCGGGCGACGTCGTGGAGGTGACGCTGGGCAACCAAAACTTCGACACGGCCGACGACTTCTCTGTCAAGTCCTACGTGTTGAAGTTGGATGCGGCAGCAAGGACACACCCTCCACCTCGTGCAGAGTCCACACAGCTCCACACTTCAGCCCGTCCCCTTGGGGGGACGGGCTGAAGTGTTCTCGGGCTCGCACTCCTCAGAATTCTGGGTGAGTTCCCGGCCTCGCCGGGAACTCGATCGTGCGTGGGGCTTACTGGGTCACGTGTCTTCTTGGATTTTGAGGAGTTCGTGGAATAGCCCTTGATGTGTGAGTTCGTCGTACGTACCCATCTGCTCGATGCGGCCCTGGTGGAGCACAACGATGCGGTCGGCGAGGCGGGTGTTGGCCAGGCGGTGGGTGATGAATACGGTCGCCCGGCCTTCGGCGAGCGCCCTGAGCCGGGTGTAAATGCGGTGCTCGGCGCGGGCGTCGAGCGCGGCGGTCGGTTCGTCCATCACGAGCACGGGGGCATCGCGGTGGAAGGCGCGAGCGACGGCAACACGCTGCCACTGCCCTCCGGAGAGGTCGTGTCCTCCCCACCAGGAGCGGGCCAGGGAGGTGTCCAGTCCGTTCGGCAGTGCGGCGATGACGGTGTCGGCGCCGGCCGCCTCGGCGGCTGCGTGCACGGCCGTGTCGCCTTCGGGGCGGGGCTGGCCGAGGGTGATGTTCTCCCGGGCGGCCAGCGGCCAGCGGGTGTAGTCCTGCGGGACGAGCGCCACCTTCGACAGCGCCTCGGCCGCGTCGGCGTCCGCCAGGTCCACGCCGTCCCACTGCACCGAGCCGCTCGTGGGCAGGAACAGGCCGGTCAGCAGCCGGGCGAGGGTGCTCTTGCCGGCGCCGTTCTCGCCGACCAGCGCGATGACCTCGCCGCGCTTGAGGTCCAGGTTGATGCCGTCGAGCGCGGGGGTGTCGGCGCCGGGATAGATGAAGGAGACGTCCGTGGCGGTGATCACCTGCGGCCCGTCCTCGGCGACCTGAGCCGAGCCGCGGCGGCTGGTCCACGGCTTGGCCACGGCCAAGAACCGGGCCCAGTCGTCCAGAGACAGGGAGGTGCGGAACAGCCGGGCCCCTGCCCGGACCGTCGTCGCGAGCGCGGCGCCGGAGGTCCGTACGGCCAGGGCGGCGGTCCCCGCCGCGGCCAGTTCCATGCGGCCGGTGGCCACGAGCAGGACGAGTACCCCCCAGGTCGCGGCAGTGCCGATGGCCGTGAGCGCGTCGCCGATGCCTTGGACTACCAGGGCCTGCCTCGTCGCACGGAGTTGTGCGGCCTCCAGGCGGCCGGAGACGATGCGGTACTGGCGAATGAGGAACCCGGCCATGGTGCCAGCCCGGACCTCATCGGCGGTGTTCCGCTCGGTGGTGTAGGAGCGGAAGACGTTGCGCAGGCGCGAATCGGCGAGGTTTCGGTGGTGAGCGGCGTGCTCGATTCGCGCTCCGCGCACGGCGCCCCAGGCACAGGGGATGATCGAGGCGACGAGCAGGGGCAGCATCACCGGGTGCAGCACGGTGACGACCGTCGCCGCGGCGGCCAGCTGGGCCGCGGCCGAGGTCAGCAGCTGGGCGTCGAGGATGAGGTCGCCGGTCTTCTCCGCCCCGTCGGCGGCAGCGGCGTGCGCATCCTCGAAGTCCGGGTACTCGTACGCGACGAGCTCGGCGGCCGTCGCAGCGGTGATGACCTCCAGGTCGGCCTCGCGGATGGCCTTCGGCGCAAGGCGCGCGGCGGACGCGCGGGCGGC
Source organism: Streptomyces sp. AM25 (assembly GCF_058146165.1). NCBI lineage: Bacteria > Bacillati > Actinomycetota > Actinomycetes > Kitasatosporales > Streptomycetaceae > Streptomyces > Streptomyces sp. AM25. The sequence continues at coordinate 465,055 of NZ_JBKIWN010000003.1, forward strand.
GGCATCGAGCAGGTAGCGGCCGGCGGCGGCGAGGGCGAGCACGACCACGGCGGTCAGGTTCTCGCGCAGGCCGGTGGCGATGTCGGGGCCGGTGAAGATGGCGGCCAGCACGCGGGTGGTGGCAGCGAGCGCGGTCGCGGTGAGCGCGGCGGCGCCGATCTGGCAGGTAAGCAGGGCCAGGACGGCGCGGCGGTCGGTGCGCCAGCCGAGCCGGGCGGCCTGGCCCAGGGTGTGCGGGAGTCGGCGGGCCATGGCCCACGTGGACAGGCTGACGCTCGCTTCGAAGTGCCGGTCGGACGCCAGGCGCATGATCGGCGGCTGCCCCGTCGTGGTGGCGGGAGGGGAGGATACGGAAGAGCTCACGCGTCCCATGAGGGAGCCGAACCAGGGGGCTGGGCAACGGGATTGTTCCCGCAGGCCCGGGATCGCCCCTGGTCACCCCGTCCGCACCTGCCAGCAGTGCCGCCAGCATTTCATCCGAACGAGTGATGCCGTGGTGCAGGGCCGGGGAGGCTCGCGCTGGCCCTGCACCACGGCGGCACGGGAGTTGTTACGGCACGGCCAGGACCGGCATCCAGGGGCGGTCGACGGCGTCGGCGATGTCGCGGCCGACCGCGCCTTCGGGGACCTCGGCCCAGGCGTGTGCGGCGTGGGGCATGAAGCGGGCGCCGTGCACCCAGCGGGCCTGGCGGCCGGTGAGGGCGGTCGCGATGACGGTGGCGAGGCTCAGCTCCGCACACGCGATCCGGCCCGGCCACCATGAGGGAACCACCGACAGCACCGCCGTATACAGGGCCTCCAGCCGGGCGAGGCGCGCGTACGGCAGGCGGCGCAGCAGTCGCACGGCGGCGAGCTTCCAGCGCAGCGGCAGCGGGCTCGCGGCTAGGGAGCAGGCAAGGGCGACTGCGGCCGCCAGGCGGTCGCGCCGCGGTGCGGTGGGCCGGGCGGCGGGGACCATGACCGTCATCGACGCCACCCCCTTCGCCGCACTCGCCGGGGCCGGTTGGTGTCGAGGAGCACGCCTGAGGCCACCAGTTCGTCGATGACTGCGGCGATCTGGCCGCTGACCTGCTGCAGGTCCTGGCCGGTGGGGATGGCGACCTCCTCGGCGAGACCGGTGGTGCCGCCGCGGACGGTGATGGCGTGCCAGATCCGGGAGGCGTCCTTATCGAGCATCAGCCACGTCTCCCGCTTCACGTCGATCACTGCCGTGCCGTCCGGGCCCGTGGCGTGGTGGATGTGGCCGGCGGGGGTCAGCATGCCGCCTCCAGCACGGTCGTCTGGCCACTGAGCCACCAGCACGTGACGATGAGTTGGTGCAGATCGGCGATCACCGTGGCGCTCTGGCCCTGGGCCGCCTGAGCGAGGGCGGCACGAACGGCCGCGGGGTCGATCAGCCCGCCGGCCGCGAGGGGGCTGGAAGCGATCAGCTCGTCGAGCCGGTCCCGGTGCCGGGCGAGTCCGGCGATGCGCTGGGCGGTGAACGACCCTTTCGAGCGCCGGGAGGTCAGCCAGTCCGGAAGCTGCGGCAGGGCGGCCCGCAGCAGCGACTTGTAGGCCACCAGTCCGCGCCGGGCGAGGGCCGGAACGGCGAACGCGGCGCGGACGACGGTGTTGTCCAGGTAGGGATACACCGGCTTCACGCCGAGCGCGACACCGTACGGGGCCCAGCCGCGGGCCGAGGCACCCACCGACCGCAAGGCAGCCCACTGGTCGAACTCGTCGGCCAGTTCCGGTTGCTGGTCGCGGGCGGCCTGCCGCAGCAGTGCGGCGACTTGGTGGCGGCCGTAGCCGGTCAGCCAGGACGCCCCAGGCCCCAGGCGGCACCACGACCAGCCGGTCACCGCGGCCTCTGGCGTGACGGGCCCACGCTCCAGGGCCTCGGCGGCGCGTTCGAGGGAACCGGACCGGCCCAGGTCAGCGGCCTGTTTGAGGGCCTTCCAGTACGGGCCCGGGGCGGTGTTGCGCAGCCGGGCGAACGCCACGACCTGGCGGTGGGCCTCGCGCCGTCGGCCGTCCTGGAGCAGGCGGACCCAGCAGGAGCTGGAGGCGTCCAGCACGACGTCGCCACCGTGCCCGGTCAGGTGCAGCGGCATCCCTTGTACGGGGCGCAGATACGAGGCGTCCATGCCGTACATCGCCGCCTCCAGCACCGGCTCGGTCCCGGTCGGCTGTCCGGCCGGGAAGGAGAACGGCAGCTGCTCGTCGGCGCCAATGTCGACCGTGTGCCGGGTCCCGGTGTGCTCGGCGACGCGGGCGGCAAAGGCCAGGTCTTCACCGCTGGTGTAGCCGTCCGTGTACGTGACCGCGTGCACATCTCCGGCGTCGGCGGCGAGCACGACGGCCGCCGAGGAGTCCAGCCCACCAGACAGGTCCGCTCCCACCACTTCGCCCGCAGCGCGGACCCGGTGCTGGACAGCCTGCGTGAGCATTTGCCCGAACCGCTCGGCGCCTTCCCTGAGCTCGTCCAGGGGCTCGATGCCGGAGATGTCGACGAGCTGCGGCGGCGCCCCCGGCGCGAACAGCAGCCCGAATCCTCCGGTTACCAGCCGGGCCTCCTCGTACGGGCTGCGGTGCGGCCAGTGCTGCTCGCCCACCGTCAGCCGGGCCGCCAGATGCGGCAGATCCGGTACCAGCGGACGCCCCAGGAGGCGGGCCTCGGTCGCCCACGTCGTCCCTTCGCCGCCGCGCAGCGTGTAGTACACGGCCCGGAAGCCTGCCAGGTCGCCGCACACAAACCGCTGCCGCCCGTTGTCGGCGACCACCCAGTACGAGCCCGGCCATCGGGTCAGCTCGCCCCACTTGCCCGCCCGTACGGCCGCAAGCGCGGCGTGAAGCTCCTGCTCGGTCACCGGGCAGGAGCCCGTGATCGCGAGGGCAACCGGCCCCTCGGCGGCCGCCCGTACCCGTGTGCCCAGAGCCCGGCGCACGTCGCCGAGCCCGTCGATCGTCATTCCGTCCACGGCGGCCATGCCGCCGGTCATCCACTCCCGTTCCATCCGTTCGCCTCCCCTTGATCAGCCCTGTGACGCGCCCGAGGACCGGCCGTACGACGGCCGGCCCTCGGGGTGCTCGGTTGCGGTCCTGCGGGCTTGTCAGCCCTCGAAGTAGTTCGACTTGTCCGAGTCGTTGAACGTCTGGCGGCCCAGGGTGAGGGTCGCCACCGAGTGGGTGCTGATCTGCGGTGCGAAGCCGCCGGTGCTCGGCGCCGAGACGGGCTTGTCCTCGGCGGCGGGCTGGGTGGTGACGGTGGTCTGCTCGGTCATGACCGGCCTCCCTTGTCATCGGTGGGTGTGAGGTGGTGCTGCCTCTATGTCACCGCGAGACAAGATCTGTTCCCAGAGACGGAGTTGGGGACTTGCTGGGAGTGGATCTGGGAGGAAATTGGGACGTGCCTGGGACGTCAGCCCGCGCGGAGGAGGTCGAGCACGGCCCGCTGGTAGACGGCGTACACCGTGGGGAGTTCCGCGAGGTGGGCGCGCTCGTCGATGCCGTGCAGGCCCTCGTACGGCAGGCCGAAGCCGGCGGTAGCCGGGATGCCCTCACCTGCCAGGAGGTTGCCGATGTTTGATGGCCCCGCGGTCTTCGCCCGCACTGTCAGCCCTGCCTCGGCGGCGGCGCCCAGCAGGGCGGCAGCGGGCTGCTCGCCCTCGGTGAGACGGAAGGGCGGCCACGTGGCGACCGGGGTGGCCTCGGTGGGCTTCGGGGCGGGCAGCTCCGCGTCGAGTTCGGCGACGGCCTTGCGGACGAGCGTCTCGGCGTCGTGGCCGTCGAAGGTCGGGGTGGTGCGGATGTCGACGTTGAGTTCGCACCGGTCGGGGGTGACCGAGAAGCCCTGGCCACCGTGGAAGGCGGTCACTGACAACTTCGGCGGCAGCGGGAAGCCCGAGGCCCCGTCGATACGGGGCAGGTCGGCCGTTTCCAGAAGGTGTACGAGGTGCGCGGCCCGGGAGATCGCGCCAACGACGGTCTTGCTGGAGCCGGAGTGCCCGGAGGGGGCGTGGACGGCGATGGTGGCCCGCCACAGGCCCCGGCCGCCGACCACGACCTCGTCCAGGCCCGGGTAGCCGATCATCACTCCGGCCGGCCGGGCCGCCTGCGGGTCAGCGAGGTAGGCGCGGGCGCCGCCGAAGCCGCCGGTGTGCTCGTCGACGTCCAACAGCACGGCGAGCCCGCCGTGCAGGGTCTCGGCGCGGGGGGCCAGGTCGGCGGCGATGTGGCAGAACATCGCCGCGGCGAGCTTGGAGTCCGCCGAGCCGCGGCCCAGCAGCCAGCCGTCGGCGATGTCACCGCTGTCCGGCGGGAACGACCAGGCGGTCTCGTCTCCGTACGGGGCGGTGTCCACGCACGCATCCAGCGTCCACCACGGGCCGGGCCGGCCGCCGGGAATCTCCACCAGCAGCCCCACCAGTTCCCCGGCGTCGTCGTGCAGTCGACGGTGCGGCAGGCCGCGGGAGGCGAGCCAGTCCTCCAGCACGCCAAGGACGGGCCCGTAATCGTCGATCCCGCCCCTGCTCGGCCGCCGGATGAGCTCCCGGGTAAGCTCCACCACGGACGCTGTACGGGCTGCGGCCTGCGACACGTTCTCGATCACGTTTCTCCCTCGCCCCCTCAGTTGTGCCGCACCGGCAGCGCGCGGACGGCCTCGATCGTCTCCACCGGCCGCGCGGACGCGCACGCCTCCCGACCATGGTGGACCAGCCCGACGGCCGCCTCCCGGCTGAGTAAGACGCCGCAGTCGAACCCTTCCGCCCCGTGGAACGACGGCAGGGGCACGACCGCGGCGGTCTCCGAGGCCACGAAGAATCGTTCCAGCGCCTCGGCTGGTTCCACCACCCTGATATGGAGGGTCTTGACGCCGTTGCGGCGCGCGGACGGGTCGCGCAGTTCCAGCAGCCGTACCAGGTGGTCGGCGAGCGCCCGGTGTCGCGGCGGTCCGTACAGCACCCGGTAGTGGACCAGGTCCGGGTGTTGGGCTACCGCCGTCTCGATCGCCGCCAGATACACCTTCTCCCGGCTGCGGGAGCCGGTGACGACCAGGTGCTCACGCGCTCCGGCTGCAACGTCCACCATCGCCTCGACCAGGTCCGTCCAGCGGGTGAGCATCTTGACCACCACCGCGGTGCCGGAGGTCTCCAGCACGCTCGTGGCCGCCGCACCGTCCTGATGGGCGAACAACACCTCCGGCCGCTCCCGGTACAGCTGGCATAGCCCGGCTCGGTTCCGCTTACCGGTCCGGCGCCGCCCGGACTCCCACGCGCTCATCAGGCTTGCGTCCGCCGCCCCGCCGGTGATCGCGTTGAGCGCGTCGGCGGCTTCCTCCAGCGTCATGTTGCGCGCCAGCCGCGCCCGCTTGAGCGCCGACTCCCCGCTTGTCAGCCCGGCCACGGCCACCCTCCCGCCCGGTGATCCGCAGTCGGTTCAGCGCACATGAATTCCACCGCACGTCCCCCTTCATCGGCCATCCTTCGTACTCATCCCCGCATACAGCCGTGGGCATCCCACACCAGCGACCGGGGCTTGATTGCACGAAACTCCTATAGCTCGTCAAGTGGCCTGTGGGACGGGTGTGGTGTGGTGGATCACTCCGGGGAGATGGCGGTAGACCTCGCGGGCGACGAAGCGTTTCAGGCATCGCACAATGTCTTTCTTCGTCAGCCCCTGGGCGGTGCGTCGGGCGACGTATTCCCGGGTGCGCCGGTCGAAGGGCATACGGACGAGGACGATGGTGTGCAGAGCGGAGTTCGCGTGCCGGTTGCCGCCGCGGTTGAGCCGGTGGCGGTCGGTGCGTCCGGAGGACGCGGAGACGGGGGCTGCGGCGCGCAGGTGGGCGAAGGCAGCTTCGGAGGCAAGGCGGTCGGGATGGTGGCCCGCGGTCTCCAGCGGCTGGCCGGCGGTCTCGCGGCCGGCGCCGGCAGGGCCACCAGCTCTGGGGCGGCCTGGGTGACCAGGGGGCCGATCTGCGCGTCTGCTTCCTTGATCTCGTCGCCGAGCTGCTGGTAGCGGCGGGCCAGCCGCCGCAGGGCGACGTGGGTCGCGTGGGCAGGATCGGAGAAGTCACCACTGGGCCGGGAGCGGGCTGGGGTGTTGATCAGTTCCGTTGTGGACAGGCCGCGGTCCTTCTCACGCACGACGGAGGGCGCGGTGACGATGAGGGCACGGTTCTGGCTGATGGTCTGGGTGCGGGCCTTGACCGCGCTCTTGCGGGCCGTGCGCAGGACGCGGATGGCCTCGACGATCCCGTCACGGCTCTTGGGGGTGCCGGCGGTGCGGCCGGACAGGACGGCAGTCGCGGCCGCATACGCATCAACGGGGTCGGACTTGCCGTTGGCACGGCGGTCGGGGCGATCGACGTCGATGACCGTGATCTCGCTGGCGGTGAGGTGGTGGGCGCGTTCGGCTCCGTAGGCGCCTGTGCCTTCCGTCCCCACGGCCGGCAGGCCACCGTGCGAGCACATCCAACTCAGCCGGTGGCGGTGGGGGGTGGTGGCGAACTGCGCGGTCCTTCACCCCGGTTGCCTGGCTGTTGAGCATGAAGAGCAGGTGGCTGCGGGGAGCGGGCCGGTTGAGTACTGCCCTGGCACAGAGCGGAGGGTGCGCTGGGTGAGGCGTGGTGTCAGGCGGGAGCGGATGGCGCGGGCCAGCAGCATGTGGAACGGGAGGAGGGGCGTGGTCATGGAGAGGTTCTTCAGAGGTGGTGGGGGGCGGGGCGAGCCGCTGGGGCCCGGGGTGGTTGTAGGTTCCCGTCGTACTCGTCGCAGGGCACGCCGCTGGGTTGCGACGTTTCGCGGCGTGCCATCATTTCGTCGGCGCCATGTGTCTCACCGAAATGTCGAATTCCTCAGACCCAAGGGGGCCTTGGTGTGCGTCCGGCACAGCGGTGGGACACACAATCTGCGGTTTCCCGGTACGGATAACAGATCCGAGAAACCGTTGGGGCGAACGACAGATGTGAGGGGAACCTACAGTGGGGTTGTAGGTTCTCGTTTGATCTGTCGGCTACCGACGGGCCGACCTGGGCTTTCGCCCTGGTGCCTCAGCGACTTGTCGGCGGTTTCGTCTCGTCGATCTGTCGAATTCCTCAGATATATCGGGCATCTTGCCAGCCCGGACAGATTGGTGAGACGCTTGACCTGCGACGTCTCCGGTGTCCGACATTTCAGCGGCAGAACGCTGAGACAACGACATTTCTGATGAGAACCTACAGGGGTCAGGCCACGCGGCGGATGTCCCAGGGGAACTGTCCCCAGTAGTCGCCGAGTTCGGTGATTTCGACGGTCTTTCCGGGGCGGGGGGCGTGGACCATCTTGTCGTCGCCGAGGTAGATGCCGACGTGTCCCCAGTTTCCGTCGTTGTCGAAGACGATGAGGTCGCCGGGCTGCATGTCCTTGCGCTCTACGGGCTGTCCGGCGTGGCGCTGTTCCTGTGTGGTGCGCGGGAGGGTGACTGTTCCGTTCGTGGCGTGGTGGACGGCGTAGGTGGTCAGGCCTGAGCAGTCGAAGCCGCCCTGGGTGGGGCCGTCGGTGTTTCCGCCGCCCCAGACGTAGGGGAGGCCGATCTGGGCGAGGGCCGCGTCAGCGATCGCGCTGGTGTGCAGGCCGTCGAGCTCCGGGGCGGGGCCGTCCTGGGTCAGGCCGGCCTTGACGGAACATATCGGCCATGCGCCCGGTCCCTGGGAGGCCAGCACGTTTTCAGCGATGGTGATCTGCTGTTCCTTGGTGGCGAGGTCGGCCCGGGCTGCGTACTGGCTGCCTCCGGACTCCTCCCAGGTGCTCTGGGAGAACTGCAGGCCGCCGAAGAAGCCGTTGCCGGTGTTGATCTGCCAGTTGCCGCTGCTCTCGCAGCCGGCGACCTTGTCCCAGGTGGAGACGGTCGCCGCCTGTGCGGATCCGGTGCCGCAGTAGCCGATGAGGGATGCTGCGGCGGACAGCACGAGGGCGGGCATCACGTACAGTCGAAGGCGGTTGGGCTTGGGGGACGAGGGCACGAGGGCCTCCTTCTTGGGGACGGTGCTTTCGCACGGGCTGGTAGCAGAACCCAGTGCTGCGTGTTCTGCGGGGTACTGTCTGGCGTCCGGGAACCCCGGTTCGGAGTTCGCCGGCTGTTGTTCACCGCGCGGAACGGCTCTGGGACTGGTGCGGCCGTTGTTCAACGGCCCGACGCTGCCGGGCTGAACTGGCCACACGTGCGTGGCGATCAAGGACTATTCGGTTGCCCTTGGTCATGTGGCCGTCGGAGCAGGCCCGGCGCGTCACGGCCGCTGCACTGCGGCATATCCGAGTCTGCGGATGCGCGAGTTGCGCGAGAGGCTGCAAAGGTTGACCTTGGCGTGCCTTAGGCGAAGGGCTTTGGTGAGAGTGGGGGCGCCTTTCGGCCTGCCCGTGCCGGGATGACGCTGGTCCGCGTCCCTGGACTACCGGGGCAGCGCATGTTTCCGGGCGCTCCCTCCCGCGACGGGGAGGCCGAGCCGGGTGCGCATCCGGGTTCCGGTTTCCTGTTTTGGCGGTGAGGCCGTGATCGTGTCCGCAGAGCTGGTGTGTACGCCCTCGGCGAGCGCGTGCTCAGGGCGGGCGCCGGCGGAGCACGCGGGCGAGCGATGGCTCCCGGCAGGCCAGCAGCGCTCTCACGCCGGGTGCACGGGTGCGGTCGAATTTTCTCGCTGACCTTGAACCAGCCGCCTCCAGGGCCCGGGAACTGCTGAGGCGGCGGCAAGAGATCCCGGCGGTCAACTTTCGCTGAAGTCTGCCCGGGACGGTTCTGCCTAGCGTGGGCCCGTCGCGCCCTGTTCCTGGGGCATGCGTTTGTCGGCCGCCTCGAGGGAGCCATCACCATGAAAAGTTCGGTCAGCGCAGCCGCGCGCACCCGTCGTCGGCCCCGCGCCCGGCGTGTCCTGCTGGGGGCACTGGGTCTCCTGCTGACGGGTACGGTCCTGGCCGCGGGGGCGGCGTGGTGGGCGGTTGACCACTACACCGGAAGGATCGAGCGCATACCCGGCGCGTTTCCCACCGATGCGCCGCAGCCGGCCTCGGGCAAGGGCGGGGTGACGTTCCTGTTCGCCGGGCTCGATGCGCGCTCAGATCTTCCGACCACGGGGACGGATGCGCAGGGGCCGCTGTGGAGGGAGGGGATGCAGCGCAGTGACACGATGATGCTGGTACATCTCCCCGAGGACCGCTCGGGTGCTTTTGTGGTCTCCCTGCCCCGTGACTCGTGGGTGGATGTTCCCGGGCACGGGAAGGCCAAGCTCAATGCCGCGTTCTCGTGGGGCGGCCCCCCGCTGCTGATCGACACGGTGCAGCGGCTGACCGGTGTCCGGGTGGATCATTTCGCCGTGCTGGACTGGAGCGGCTTCACGAAGCTGACCGATGCGCTGGGCGGTGCGGAGATCCCGATGGCGGACGGGAGCAAGCAGCACATGAGCGGTGAGGAGGCCCTGTCGTATGTGCGGGCAAGGAAGAACCTGCCGCGTGGCGACCTGGACCGTACACACCGTCAGCAGAACTACCTGCGCTCGGTGTTCACCAAGCTGCTCTCCAGCGGTTCCCTCACGGACCCGTTCCGGTGGAAGAAGCTGCTGGATGCGGTCACCGAGACGGTCAGCGTGGACGACCGTCTCTCCGACAGCGACATCCGCAGCCTTGCCTGGGACATGAAGGGGACCGGTGGGGCGGACATGGTGTTCATGAACGCGCCGGTGACCGGTACGGGCATGGTGGGCGGGCAGTCGGTCGTTTATCTGGACCGGGACGCCGGCCGGGGCCTGTGGGAGGCGATGACGCAGGACACCCTGGCGCAGTACGTCAGCAGCCACTCCCTCGACCGCCTGGGCGACCGTACTCCCTGACGGGTCCTGGTGCTCGTGGTCCGGGGCGGGCCGGGCGGGCTTCGGCGCCAAGGGGTGTCGGGTGCTCGGGAAGGCCGGCCTGGCCGGCTGCCAGGTGCTCGATCACGAATAGGACGGTGGGGTAGCACTCGGTAACGTGCGCTCGCGCAACGCGTGTGGAGGGCGGGCTGTCTCGTGTCGGCTCGGGTTGTGCCCGTGCGCGTGGCCGTGCCGGCCGACGGGCGCCCGCACAGTTGATTCTTCTTTCAACGTTTTCGGCCGCGGGAAAGGTCACCTTCCAGCGTCGGCGGATTGACTTATGCCGCCCCTCCCCGGCAGGGGCATCTGGCCATGATGGGGCATCGGCGCGGGAGACCCGGCGCCGCGGCCGCACGGCTGGCGGAAGCCAGCCGCTCCCGGCCCCTGTAAGGCCCGGAGACAGGCCCCTGCTGCAGTCCGCACACGGAGCCGCAGTTCCTCACCGCTCCGTCCCCGCACGAGGTGCCGTCGGCCCCCGCCGCTGGCTGCTCGCCGGTGTACCGGCGGTGCTGCTTCGCCGCCTGGTGCACCGGGGCGAAGCCCGGCCCCTCCTACACAGCTGCATGACCGTGGCCGCCTCGGCACTTGGCTGCGACGGCTTGAAGAAAGGACCAAAGCCTGATGGCGACAGATATGAACATTCACGCGAGCGTCACGGGTGCTGGCGCGGCGGGAGTTTCCCGCGGCCAGGCCGTCTACTCCTGCCTCGGCCGGCAGCCGGTGCGGCTGCAGGACGGTTCCACTGACGCCTGCCGGCGTCAGCGTCCTGGGGCGCGAGGACGGTCACATGCAGCACGGTCCGCGGATCGTCCCGCGGAGCGGATGGGCGTGGGCCGCCTGGCCGGCAAGTGCATCGGGGTGGGCGTGTTCGCGATGATTATCGTCTCGATGCTCTACCCGTTTGTCCCTAATCTCTTCGGGATCGTCCAGCACCTCGCAGGGTAGGGCGCCCGCCAGCCCGGGCGGACGGCCGCTGTGAGCATTGCAGTTGGCCGCCAGCCGTCGGTACGGCTCTCTCATCGTGTCCGTGCCGTCTCGCCGCAGCACAAGTCCTCCGTTCGCCTACCCCAACGCCCGTCTTCGCGCATCTCCTGCAGCTGTTCAGCCTGCGGGCCCGCCCGCCTTATGCGGGCGCGCGGTGCAACACCCCGCGAAGATCCGGTATTTCCCCCTCCAAGGTCATGAGCACTGCTTCCCCCTCCCCCGCCCGTCGGCGCGCTGTCAACCCCCGTCTTCTCCTCGGTCTGGGCACTCTCCCGGAATGGAACGCACAGGTGTGGGCGCTCATGGAATTGACCCGGGG